>DBGCRA010000040.1:0-8376 GCA_048359195.1 Candidatus Gallispira sp. | reverse complement strand
AACATATTTTAAAATATCTTCCATGTTTTAACACCGCCTTTACTCTTATTTTAACATAAGTAAGGCGGTGTTATATTAATTCTTGTTTACAATTTATTTACTCATGCGTTTGTCCTGCTATCTTTTTTGATTACAAATTTATTAATAACTTCTGCAACAGCACCTTTATTATTATTTTTTACTGTAATATAATCTGCATACTTTTTAACCTCTTCTTCGCCATTAACACAGCATACACCAAGACCGGCAACCTTAATCATAGAAAGATCATTATAATTATCACCAATAGCAATAGTTTCTTCTATATTAATTTTAAGAATTTCAGAAAGTTCTTTAATACCTGTACCTTTATCAATACCAAGAGGATTAAACTCATATAAAATATCAGCAGAAAAAAAAGTTGTCATTATTTTATTAATATTCGTAGAATATACTTCATTTTCAACCCTTTTTAATTCTTCTTTTTCACCTATAATAATTACTTTTGAAACAGGTTTTTCAGCTATTTCTTCTATATTATTAACTACTTTTGTATTAACCATATTTCTATTTGCATAGGTATTTATTCTTTCTGTAGGAGTATCAAACCATAAAAGCTCATCTCTGTAAACCATAATATCTACATCAAATTTTCTGCAAAGTTTTATTGCTTTAACTGCACATTCACTTGGAACTAAATGTTCAACAAGTTTTTCCTTTGTATCTGTTCTATAAATATAAGCCCCATTAAAAGCTACTGCATAATTTTCAATTTTATTAAAACCAAATATTTTATTAAAGTTATCAATACTCATATTGGAACGTCCGCTGCATATTACAAATTTACAGCCATTATTAATTGCCTTATTAACATACTCCATATTAATATCAGATATTTTTCTATTATCATTAAGAAGTGTTCCATCTAAATCACAAAATATAATTTTATACATATAATCTCCTTATAACAAAAGGTCGGCATTACCGACCTTTAAAATTGTTTCACGTGAAACATTAATAAACCATTTTTTCTTTAATCATACCTACAATTCTATCTAAATCATCAATTGAGGAATATTCTATTTCAATTTTACCATTGCCCTTATTTTTATTATTTTTTATATTTACCTTTGTACCAAATATACTTTTTAATTCATTTGATATTCTAAGACATTCTCTTGCAACTTCTGAATTTACACCGGTTTTTTCAACAACTTTTTCTCCTTGTGGCTCTTTATTCATATTTTCAATAGTATATTTAACAAGTTCTTCTGTTTCTCTTACACTTAATCCATCATCAATAATTTTTTCAGCAAGTTCAAACTGTAAATCATTATTAGTTATACCTAAAAGAGTTCTTCCATGTCCATTTGAAATTTTACCTTCCTTAACAAATGTCTGTACTCGTAAATCCAAATTAACTAATCTCATTGCATTAGCTATAGCTGAACGGCTCTTACCAACTTTTTTAGCAATTTCCTCCTGATTCAGATTAAATTCTTCTGAAAATCTTACATAAGTAAAAGCTTCTTCCATTGGATTTAAATCTTCTCTTTGTACATTTTCAATAAGCGCAGCTTCAAGACTTTTTAAATCATCAAATTCCTTAACAATAACAGGTACTTTTCTAAGACCTGCTATTCTTGCAGCTCTCCATCTTCTTTCACCTGCAATTATTTCATAATAATCATCAATCTTTTTAACTGTCAATGGTTGAATTATTCCTACCTCATTTATAGAATCAGCAAGTTCCTGTAATGATTCTTCATCAAAGTTAGTTCTTGGCTGATTTTTATTAGGATTTATTTTATTTAAATCAACCTCATGTACTTTATTACTACCGGCTTCAATATCATTAGATGACATAAGAGCTCCCAAACCCATACCAAGTCCTTTTTTTTGTACTGCCATTTTTTATTCCTCCTCTTTGGCTATTATTCCTTCTGCAAGTATTTCGTAAGCCTCTGCACCTTTATTTTTTCTGTCATAAAGATTAATTGGCAAACCATGACTTGGAGCTTCACTTAATCTGACTGTTCTTGGAACAACACACTTAAATAAATCAGTACCTAAATAATTTGTAACTTCTTCAACTACTTGCATAGATAAATTAGTTCTTGCATCATACATTGTAAATACAACACCTTCTATTTCAATAACAGGATTAAGTTTTTCCTTAACTAAATTATATGTATGCAAAAATTGACTAAGTCCCTCTAAAGCTAAAAATTCACATTGTAAAGGAATTAATACAGAATTAGCACATACCATAGCATTTAAAGTAAGAATATTTAATGAAGGAGGACAATCAATAAGCACATAATCATATTTATTTCTTAAATCATTATCTTCAACAATATTCTTCAATATAAATTCTCTTCTATCAAAATTAATAAGTTCAATTTCCGCACCTGAAAGTTGAATATCTGTAGCAAGTACATCTATTTGAAATTCATCATAACTTGTACTTTCAACAACATCATTAAATTCCATATTTCCTGTTAATACATCATAAAAAGTTCCATTAACATTATTTTTATCAATACCAAGACCGGTAGTAGTATTGCCCTGAGGATCAGAATCTATAACGAGAATTTTTTTTTCCATTTCAGCCATATATGCTGCTAAATTAATAGTAGTAGTAGTTTTACCTACACCACCCTTTTGGTTAGCAATAGCAATAACCTTTCCCATTTTTTTACTTCCTTTCTAAAATGTTTCACGTGAAACATTTATATCAAATCAATATCATTATAATTATACCACAATTTTGTTTCACGTGAAACATTTAAACAAAAAAATAATACACAAAAATCAGTCGAATTTTTGTGTATTATATATAATGTTTTATATTTACATTTGTTCAGGTGCTTTTACACCAAGTAAATCAAGTCCTGCAGCTAATATATCTTTAACTGCAAATACTATTGAAAGTCTAGCCTTCTTAACATTTTCTTCACTGTTCATAATATTGTTTTCATTATAAAATTTATTAAAAGCTTTACAAATTTCTATAATTTGTCTTGCAACAATATAAGGCTCATTTTTATCTGCTGCTTCAATTAATTTATCAGGAAAATCATTAATCATCTTACACACATTAAAACTTGCTTCATCACTTAATAAATTATAATCTACATTATTATCAGCCTTATCAATATCTGCCTTTTTTATAATACTGCAAGCTCTTGCATGAGTATACTGTGCATAAGGTCCTGTTTCACCATCAAAATTTAACATTCTATCAAAATCAAATACAACATTCTTAATTCTGCTGTTATATAAGTCATCAAATACTATTGCACCAATACCAACTTCTTCGGCAATCTCATCTTTATTTACAAGGTTAGGATTTTTTTCTTCAATAATATTCTTAGTCTTTTCCACAGACATATTAAGAATATCTTCCATTAATACAACGTGTCCCTTTCTCGTACTTAACTTACCATCTCCAAGACTAACAAGTCCGAATGGAGTATGAACTAAATCTTTTGCCCAATCATAACCCATTAATTCAATTACCTTAAACCACTGTGCAAAGTGTAAATTTTGATCAAGAGCAGTTACATAAATACATTTATCAAAATTATAGGTATTTTTCCTATAAATAGCAGCAGAAATATCTCTTGTAGGATATAATGTACCACCATCACTTCTTAATATAAGACATGGAGGCATTTTATATTCTTCAAGATCAACAATTTGAGCACCTTGACTTTCTTTTAATAAATTTTTTTCCTTAATTTCGTCAACTACTGCCTGCATTTTATCATTATAAAAACTTTCACCTGCATAGCTGTCAAATGTAATACCTAATCTTTTATAAATTCTGTTAAATTCTTTCATACTTATTTCACAGAACCATTTCCAAAGACTTAAAGCCTCCTCATCTCCCTCCTGCATTTTAACAAGCCAACTTCTTGCCTCATCATTAAGAGAAGGATTTTTTTCAGCCTCATCATGAAATTTAACATATATTCTTGAAAGTTCTTTAATATCATCTCTTTCAACATCTTCTTTATTTCCCCACATTTTATAAGCAACAATTAGCTTACCAAACTGTGTACCCCAATCACCTAAATGATTTATACCTACAACATTATAACCTAATGCCTTATAAATTTTATATAAACTGTTTCCTATAGCAGTTGACCTTAAATGACCTATATGGAAAGGCTTAGCAATATTAGGTGAGGAATAATCAATAACAATTGTCTTTCCATTACCAATACCAGAATTAATATATTTTTTTCCCTTTTCATTAACACTCTTTAAAACATTTTCAACAAATATAGTCTTATCTACATAAAAATTAATATAAGCATTAACTACCTTAATTTCAGATACAAAATCAGGTTTTTCAATTTTTTCGGCAATATCTGCCGCTATCATTGGAGGTGCTTTTCTTAAAGTTTTAGCAAGTCTGAAACAAGGAAAAGCATAATCACCCATACCAAGCTTTGGTACTTCAATAACATTTTCAACATCATTTATATCAAGTTTAGCAGCTTTAGCAACAGCCTCTGCTATACCCTTCACAAAATCCATAATATATATCTCCTTATAAATATATTTTACACAATTATACAGTATAATTATACCATTTTTTACACTGTTTTTCAACATATTTATTTACATAGAATATATTTTTTGATAAACTTGTTATATATCAGGAGGTAAAAGAAATGAAAATAATTGACTTTCATACTCACCCATTTATAAATGAAGAAAATAATTCCTGCTTTTATGAAAATACAGTTACTAAAAATAACTTTAAAGAAATTTTGGATAATGCAGGTATTAATCATATTTGCGGGTCTGTAATTTACAAAACTAACAATTTTGAACACATAAAAAAATTAAACAGAGAAGCTTTAAAATTAATGGAAATTTGGGGAGATTTTTATACTCCGGGTATACATATTCATCCATATTATATTGAAGAATCCATTAATGAACTTAAATTTATGTCAAAAAAAGGTATAAAACTTGTAGGAGAACTTGTTCCTTATTATAATGGTTGGTTTAATTATTATGATAAAAATATGCATACAATATATGAAGAAATAGATTCCTTAAATATGGTAATATCTATACATACTGACGAAAAAACAGATATGAAAAAATTAGAAGAAGCTGTAAAAAATTTTAAAAATATAAACTTTGTTGCAGCTCATCCACAGGAAAAAGACAAATTAAATAAACATATAGAATTATTAAATAAATACAATAATTATTATTTAGATTTAAGCGGCAAAGGACTTAACAGACTTGGTATGATTAAAACACTTGTAAATAAATGTAGTTCAGAAAAAATACTTTTTGCTACTGATTATCCTATTTGTAATCCCAAAATGTATGTTGAGGCTGTTTTGGCTGAAATTGTTAAATTAAATGACATAGAAAATATAATGTATAAAAATGCTGAAAGACTATTAAATTTATAAAAAAATATATAGAAAATTTTCCTTATTTATGATATAATTAAAATGTTGCAAAACAATAAAATGGACTGAAATTATCAACAAATTGTTAATAACTATGTGGATAAGTTGTTGATTTTACACCAATTTTAGCATTAATTAATGCTATTCAAGACTTATCCACAAAAGTTAATAAACATAATATAAATAATTTTAAATACTGTTTAATTATAATAATTATATACGAAAGGAGTTTTTTATGTATACCATAGAAGAATACTGGCAGCAAATTGTTGATATTCTTAAACAGGATATGAATGAAGTTACATTAGGTACCTTTATTGAACCTCTTATTCCTATCCGCTATACCCAATCACTTTTTATATGCTCAATCAGTATAAATGTTGTTGCCTACAAAGATATGATAAAAAAGAAATATTCTGACAAAATAAATAAAGCAATAAGTCAGGTTTTTTCAAGAGAAATGACATTTGTATTTGACGATGAAATTGAGGAGGATCACAAAGAGGAAACTATAAAAAAACCTGCGTCTGTTCAAAGAGAAAACGGACTTATTTCTGACTACTTATTCAATAATTATATAGTGGGTTCTTCAAATAACATAGCTTATGCTGCTGCTGTAGCCGTTGCTGATGCTCCAGGTGAAGATGATATGTATAACCCTCTTTTCCTTTACGGCGGTGTTGGACTTGGAAAAACCCATCTTATGCACGCTATAGGCAACCATGTTACATCCTGTAATCCCGATGCTAAAGTACTTTATGTATCCTGTGAAAAATTTACTACAGAACTTGTTGAAGCTATAAGAGATAGAAAAACAATAGAATTTAAAGAAAAATACAGACAGCTTGACCTTCTTCTTATTGATGATGTTCAGTTTTTATCAGGTAAGGATTCCGCTCAGGAAGAATTTTTCCATACATTTAATGCCTTATTTGATGCTAAAAAACAAATTGTAATGTGTTCTGACCGTAAGCCTAATGAAATACAGACCCTTACTGACAGGCTTATATCCAGAATGTCAAAGGGACTTATATTTGATATTAAAGCTCCTGATTTTGAAACAAGAACTGCTATTCTTTCAAAAAAAGCTGAAAATATGAATATTAAAGTTCCTAATGAAATTTTGCAGTACATAGCTTATACTGTTACTTCCAATATAAGAGAAATGGAAGGAGCATTAAAAAAGATTGTTATTTATGCAAGATTTAATAACAGAGTTATAGATATGGATCTTGCTGAAGAAGTAATGAAGGACATAATTAAGGATAATAAAGCTAATATAACCGTATCCTATATTCAGGAAACTGTTGCTGATTTTTATAAAATTTCAGTTGATGAAATTTTATCCAAAAGAAGAACAAAGCCTCTTACCACTTACAGACATATTGCAATGTATCTTTGCAGAAAGCTCCTTGAAGACAGTCTTGAAGAAATTGGTGAAAAATTTGGCGGAAGAGATCATTCAACTGTTATGAATGGCTGTGATAAAGTTTGCCGACTTATTGAAACCAATGAAGAAAAGGCTGCTGAAATAAAAACTATTGAAAAGAGAATAGTGGGGAATTGATATAAAAAGATAAATTATTGTTTATTTCATAAACAGTTATTTACATATTTTGTGGAAAAGTTAATAAATTGATGTTTATTACTGTTTATAAAACAAAAAAATTGTTAATACTTTTTCTAATAAAGAATACTGCTGTGGATTTATGAGAATAAAATAAAAGTTTTTTAACATAGGTTGTTAATATTTTTTACTATATTTTATCAGACTTACAAGTACTTTTCAACAAATTCACAGCCCCTACAACTACAACAATTATTATTATATATATAATATATATTTATATATAAGAAAAGGAGAAATATTATGCATATCGAATGTAATAAAAGTAATTTAATAAATGCAATAAATATTGTTCTTAAAGCAGTAACCACCCGTTCAACTCTTGAAGTACTTTCATGTATACTTCTCGTGGCTGACAGAGAAGGTTTTAGGCTTATAGGTAATGATTTAAAACTGAGTATTGAAACATCAAATATTGAATCCGAGCTTTATGAAAAAGGAATGATTGCTATTGATGCAAAACTTTTTTCTGATATTATAAGAAATTTGCCTACAGATTATGTAACAATTAAGGTAGATGATAAATTTAATTGTACTATCACATCAGGAAAGTCTGAATTTAATATTAAGGGTATTGACGGTGAGCAATTCCCTCAACCTGAAACATTAAACCGAAATATAGGAGAAACTGAAATAGGTGCTCTTACTTTTAAAAATATGATTAAACAGACAATTTTTTCTGTTGCAGTTGAAGAAAACAGACCTATACTTACAGGTGAGCTTTTAAAATTTGATGAAAATGAATTACATATTGTTGCCATTGACGGTTACAGAGTAAGCTGGAGAAAAGCACCTATTGAATATTCTAGCTATACAGAACTTGTTGTACCTGCAAAGACATTAAATGAAATATGCAGACTTCTTCCTGATGATGATGAAATTAAGGTTAAAATTATATTTTCATCAATGCATATTATGTTTATTTTTGACAAGTGTAAAGTTGTTTCAAGACTTTTGGACGGCGATTATTTAAACTATGAAAACTTTTTTAACAGCGAATCACCTCTTGTGCTTACAGCAAGTACACAGGAACTCCTTACGGCACTTACAAGAGCAACTATCATTTCCGATGATACCAAAAAATCTGAAATAACTATTACTATTAATGATAGACTTTTAAATGTTAATACTATTACTTCTATTGGTACATTAAATGAAGATGTTGCCATAAATATTGAAAAAGGTGATGACCTTGTAATAAGATTTAATGCAAGATATTTAATTGATGTTTTAAATGCTATTGATGAGGAGTATGTAAAACTTCACTTTAATACCAATAAATCTCCTTGCATTGCTACAGGTGTTACAGGTGACAGCTTTAAG
>DBGCRA010000039.1:0-25248 GCA_048359195.1 Candidatus Gallispira sp. | reverse complement strand
AACATATTTTAAAATATCTTCCATGTTTTAACACCGCCTTTACTCTTATTTTAACATAAGTAAGGCGGTGTTATATTAATTCTTGTTTACAATTTATTTACTCATGCGTTTGTCCTGCTTATAAATAAATTTACTATCTTCATTTATATGAATAAAGATAACAATAGACATAATTTTTATTATAAGCTTTTCAACACAATAATAATATCATTCAAAAATATTGTTATAAAATAAAATATAAACGTAATTATTACAAGCATAAATAATAAAGTTAAACCAATAAAATTGGAATTTTTCTAATATTTTTGTCAGTATTTTATTTATCCTCTTCTTTTTCCTTGGAATGGCAATTCATTCTGCAGCCGGCACAGCAGCCACAACCTCCCTGTTTTCTCTGCTTAATATAACTGCGTACGGCAAGTATAATAAATATAAATATTATAAGTCCAACTATAATGTTTGCTAACATTTAATTCTCCTTTTAATCAATATAATAATTTAGATTGAAAATAAAATTAAAAATAAAGCTGAAATTAAAGCTTTTTCATAAAAATATCTCAAATATTTACTATATTTAAATTTATTGCTATTTTAAATAGGTTATAACTGTATAAATCTTTAAATTTTTATTTATTTTTTATTAAAATTTATTGACAAACAGAAAATAAAAATATATACTGTATTCAAGAGAAAATATTACAAATATTTACTATATTCAACAGAAGAGAGGAGCTTTGTTATGGCATTTTGTAAAAATTGTGGCAAGGAAATTAACGAACAAACAACATCTTGTCCAAATTGTGGAGCAGTTCAGAATAACACACCACAACCAACTGTAGTTGACAACGGAGGTATAGGCTGGGGATTACTTGGCTGCTGCATACCTATTGTAGGTCTTATTCTTTTTCTTGTTTGGAAAGACAGCAAGCCTAAAACTTCTAAAGCTGCAGGTATTGGTGCTTTAGTTGGAGTACTCCTTGTTGTTCTTTATTACATAATTATAATAGCCTTTGGTGCAGCATTTGGTGTGGCATCTTATTTTTAATGTTTTAAATGAAAGCGGCAATTTATAAATGGCTTCCTATTATTTTTGGCTGCCATTGCAGAAAGGACAGATCCTTTCACTATAAAGGACAAAAATTTCCGATTTGTGCCAGATGTACAGGAGAACTTGCAGGTATTATACTTTCAATATTCTCCTGTTTCTTTTTCAGATGTACACTGTTAATTTCATTACTTTTACTTATACCAATGATAACGGACGGCTTTATACAATCATTAACTGACTATGAAAGCACAAATTCAAAAAGGTTTGCAACAGGGTTACTGTTTGGATACGGCTTATTTATGATTTTAGCCGTAACTACAATTATAGCCTTTGATTTTGGCTTTAACCTGCATTCAAAAATAAACCTGCGATAACAATAAATGAACTGACCCCCAAAAATATACTAAAAAATCTAACGATTGAGGGTCAATTTTTTATAAAATTATCACTTTTTTATTTCTTATAATTAAGTTTATCCATTACAGCCAAAAAACTACCTTTCAGCAACTGCATAGGGATTAAAAACTATATCATAATTATACTTTTTCATCCTCCTGCACATATCAATTACCTTGTCGTCTTCCCACAAATTATCCTCAAAATACATCATACTTTCAAGTACGGATTTTCTTATGCCAAAGAACTGACAAGGCAGATAATCTGCCCCCTGTGCATATTTAAGTCTTTTCATATAACCTTCGCTTATTACAGGAATACCCTTATATTCAGAATATATCTCTCCCTTTTCATCACTTAATGTTGCGTGCTGTATTTTACCATTATGTATAACCATACCGCCAACCATACCCACATTTTCAAGCTGTAAAATTTGACAAATTTCATTTATTGCCTCGGAAGTAAATTTTAAATCAGGCTTTGCCACAATAATATATTCATTTGTTACTCCCTTTATATTTTCAATATTATTAATAATTGCCGGCTTAATAAGACAATTATACTTAACTTTGTAAACTGCGGCATTTTCAGCAGCCGGAGTAACAGTTCCGCTTATCTTCATTCTGTGAAGATGACTTTCGACAGCCTTTATACCTGTCGTAAGGCAATAAGGCTTTACACTCAAATCACTTGCAACTGAATTTTTGTGTACCCTCCAGTAATAAAGAACCTTTGGAATGTGGTAAATATTTTCTGCAATTTCACAAAGCCTTAATATTAAGTCATGATCCTGACTTCCGTCAAAACCCTGTCTGAAACCACCTACCTTTTCAAAAAGCTCTCTCTTGAAAACAGAAAGATGGCAAATATAATTATTCCCTCTTAAATTATATATTGAAAAATCAGGTTTAAAATGAATAATATCAGGCTTATCAACAGTTTTTGAAAAGCTTTCCTCGTCAGAATAAATATAATCAGCTCCCTTATCAATAGCACGTCTTACCTCAAAAAGAGCATCAGGAGATAAAATATCATCGTGGTCCAAAAGAGCAATATACTCACCCTCTGCAAGAGAACAAGCAATGTTGCTGTTTCCAACAAGACCTTTGTTTATATCAAGTTTTTTGTACTTTATTCTGCTATCATTTATGCCTCTGATCATACTTTCAATATATCCATAATTTTTTGTACTGCCGTCAGCAACACAAAGCTCCCAGTTTGAATAAGTCTGTGCCAAAACAGATTTAAGCATATCTTCAAGCATTTTTTTGTCCGTATTATAAACAGGCACACATATACTGATTTTTACGGGCTTTTCAAATTTTTCAAGCCTTTGCATATTTAGTTCTTCATCATCAGGCAAATTATCCTTTAAGTATTTTTCTGCCTCCAGCTTATATTTAAGCCTTTCACAAAGCTTAACCGCAAGAGCCTTGAAGCCTTTATCCCTGCCGTAATTTACTATTTTTTTTAAAAGCATTGCCCTACTCCTTTACATAAACCATATTTGACCCGCTTTTCTTATAAATCCGCTTTTCCATATACCATATTTCATTACAATCTTAAATTTCTGAAATTTACTTTTGTCAGCCATTTTTGAATAATCCCTTAACATAGCCTTGTATTTGTAAGGCATTTCATATTTTTCCAAAAGCTCCACAGCCATAACATAACCAAGCTCAAGCATTTTTTTTGCTCTTTTCTTATCCATTGCTCTTGAAGCAATATAATTTGGGTCATTCATATTTTGAGGACCACAGACATTGCTGCCATGCTTTCTATATCTCACTGTAGACTTATCAATAAATTTAATACTTCCGAAAACAGATGCAACAGCTGCTATCCACCAATCATGAACAGGCAAAAGCTCAGGTTCTGCCAGAATATCTGCAAGCGCTCTGTTAAAAGCCATTGTACAGCCCGTTACAATATTCTGCGCCAAAATTCGGTTTAAAGTCGTTCTTGAAGTATCAATATGCTGTGCCTTAATCATAGAAGGGAATATAACATTATTTTCATTGTCAATTACAGTTAGGTCACTGTGAACAAGCAAAGGCTCATCCATATTTTCAAATTCCTTTAATGTATCCTCAATTTTATCCTTTTCCCATATATCGTCCTGATCACAGGTAAATATAACATCTGCATCTGAATTTTTAATAAGTTCAAAAAAATTGGACTTCGGACTACCCGAATTTTCCATATTGTTAAAAAGCCTTATTTTGTCAGGATATTTCATCATATACTGTCTTATAATAATCCTTGTGCTGTCAGTAGAAGCATCATCTCTTATATTAAGAGTCCAGTCTTTGTAACTCTGATTAATAATGCTTTCTATCTGCTCTCCTATATACTTTTCACCGTTATATGCAGCCATTAAAATGTCAACCTTCATTACACTACCTTCTTATCTTTGAAAACATAAGGGTTAAAACATATCTTATATTAATTGCAGAATGCATTAAAAAAGTAACTGCAAAATTATGCTTATCCTTATAATACATATCGTAAAATCTTTTTATCCCATCGTGAAAGTGCTTAATTACCAAAGGACTTTTAGTGTGCAGACCACTTTGTCCTTTTAAGTGTGTCATCCACACATCAGCATAATACACAACCTTAAAGCCTGACTTTTTAATTCTGTAGCAAAGGTCAATATCCTCGCCATACATAAATATACTCTCATCAAAAAGCCCCACCTTAGACAAAACTCTTTTGGGGATAAGCATAAAAGCACCGCTTACACTGTCAACCTCGTTAGTTTCATTTTGGCTTAAATAATTAAGAGTGTATCCGCCGAATTTCTTAACCTTAGGAAGAATCTTATCCAGCTTTAAAACATAGCAGAAACTGTTAAAAGGTGTCGGAAAACCTCTCTTACAGCCGTGGTCAAAGGAGCCGTCCCTTAAAAGTGTTTTGATGCCAAGACAGCCTATATCACCATGGCTGTCCATATATTTTACGGCACCTTTAAGAGTACCCCTCCTCATAATTGTGTCAGAGTTAAGAAAAAGTATGTATCTGCCAATGGCAATATTGGCACCCATATTGCAGGCATGACCAAAGCCCTTATTTTCCACCTTTGAGAGAATTTTTACACGTTTATCCTCCATTTCAAAATATTCACTTGTTTTTGATGAATTGTCTACCACAATAATTTCATAATCTATACCATCTGTTGATGAAATAACCGACCTTACTGTTTGTTCAGTAAGTTTTTTTGTGTTGTAATTTACAATAACTATTGATAAATCCATAATAATTCTCCCTTTTATGCTTTATATTAATCTTAATACAATACGACAAAAATTTCAATATGTTAATTCATATTATTTTAAGTAAAAATACTACAAAAAAACGGATTTTTCTCAACAGTAATCAGACAGTCTCATTGGTTTTGATTTTACTTCACTTGTTATAACTAAAAAAATACTCTTTTAAATTCCTACAAAATATGTTATACTAAAAACAATGTATAAAATTCAGCAAGGAGAAAAATATGAGTTCAAATAGACAGTCTAAAATTAGAAATTTCAGTATAATTGCCCATATTGACCACGGCAAGTCTACTCTTGCAGACAGACTTATACAGCAGTCAGGTCTGCTTACGGAAAGAGAAATGCAGGCACAGATCCTTGACAATATGGATCTTGAAAGAGAAAGAGGTATTACAATAAAGGCTCAGGCAGTACGTCTTATTTACAAAACAGAAGACGGTGAGGAATACACATTAAATCTTATTGATACTCCGGGGCATGTGGACTTTAACTATGAGGTATCCAGAAGTCTTGCCGCCTGTGACGGTGCTGTACTTGTGGTTGATGCAGCCCAGGGCGTTGAGGCACAGACACTTGCAAATGTATATCTTGCCCTTGACAACAACCTTGAAATTTTGCCTGTTATTAATAAAATTGACCTGCCAAGTGCAGATCCTGAAAGAGTTAAATCAGAAATTGAGGATATTATAGGTCTTGATTCAAGTGAAGCACCTCTTATTTCAGCAAAAGCTAATATTAATATAGAGGAAGTATTTGAAAAAATAATAAAGGATTTGCCTGCTCCCTCAGGTGATGAAGATGCCTGTCTTAAAGCACTTATATTTGACAGCTTTTACGACAGCTACAAGGGTGTTATAGTATTTATGCGTATATTTGACGGCAAAATACGAAAAGGCTCTAAAGTCAAATTTATGGCAACAGGCAAGGAATTTGAAGTTGTTGAAGTCGGTGTATTCGGTCCGGGACAATATATCCCCGTTGATGAGTTAAAGGCAGGGGACGTTGGCTACCTTACAGCAAGTATCAAGAATGTTAGGGACACAAGAATAGGCGATACTGTTACAGATGCCAAAAACCCTGTTACAGAACCACTGCCCGGCTATAAAAAGGTAAATTCAATGGTTTACTGCGGTATTTTCCCTGCTGACGGTGCAAAATACGGCGATTTAAGAGATGCCCTTGAAAAGCTTCAGCTTAATGATGCAGCACTTAATTTTGAGGCAGAAACATCTATTGCTCTTGGATTTGGCTTTCGCTGCGGTTTCTTAGGTCTTTTACATCTTGAAATTGTGCAGGAAAGACTGGAAAGAGAGTATAACCTGGACCTTGTTACAACAGCACCTTCCGTTATATATAAAGTATATTTAACAGATGGTTCAGTTATTGATCTTTCCAATCCGTCAGACTTACCTGACCCTACAACTATTGTAAAAATGGAGGAGCCTATTGTACGGGCAGAAATTATACTTCCAAGCGAATACATCGGCACTATTATGGAACTTTGCCAGCAAAGACGCGGAGAGTATGAGGGTATGGAATATCTTGAAAAAACAAGGGCTGTACTTACTTATAAGCTTCCTCTTAACGAAATCATATATGACTTCTTCGACGTACTGAAATCCCGTTCAAGAGGCTATGCTTCCTTTGACTATGAGCTTATAGGCTATGAGGAAAGCAAGCTTGTTAAGCTTGATATGCTTGTAAACAGAGAGGTTGTGGATGCATTAAGCTTTATTGTTCACGAAGACAGTGCTGCTGAAAAGGGCAGAAAAATGGCTGAAAAGCTTAAAAAGGAAATACCAAGACATCAGTTTGAAATACCTATTCAGGCAGCAATAGGCAACAAAATTATAGCAAGAGAAACAATTTCCGCTGTAAGAAAGGATGTTCTTGCAAAATGTTACGGCGGTGACATTACAAGAAAGAAAAAACTCCTTGAAAAGCAGAAGGAAGGTAAAAAAAGAATGCGCCAAATTGGCAGCGTAGAGGTGCCACAGGCAGCATTTATGAGTGTACTGAAATTAGACGAGGAATAAATATGACATCAATATATATACACATACCTTTTTGCAAAAGTAAGTGTAAATATTGTGATTTTCTCAGCTTTCCCAACACTGAATATATCAATGCTTACAAAAAGGCATTGCTTGATGAAATTAATGCTTTTGATTGTAAATCAGTCAAAAGCATTTTTATTGGTGGAGGAACTCCTTCAATAATAAACAGCAACATTATTTCAGAAATTATGAACAGCTTAGGCAGATTTAATATAGAAAAAAATGCAGAAATCACAATAGAAGCCAATCCCGGCACACTTGCGGAGGAAAAGGTAAAAGAGTACAGGAAAAGCGGTATAAACAGAATAAGTATGGGATTACAGGCATGGCAAAACTGTCTTCTTAAAACACTTGGCAGAATACACACAAAAGAAAGTTTTTTAAAAAGCTACGAAACAGCAAGGAAATATTTCAATAACATAAATATCGACCTTATGTTTTCCCTTCCTGATCAAAGTTTTGAAATGTGGCTTGATACCCTTGAAAATGTAACAAAATTAGAACCTGAACATATTTCAGCCTACAGCCTTATTGTTGAAGAAGGTACTCCCTTTTACGATATGAAACTTAATTTGCCTGATGAAGAAACAGACAGAAAAATGTATCATTATGCAATTAAATATCTTGAAGAAAAAGGCTATCAACAATATGAAATATCAAACTTTGCAAAAAAAGGCTTTGAATCTGTTCATAATACGGTATACTGGCAAAGGGGAAATTATAAAGGCTTTGGCTTAGGTGCCGCAAGCCTTATTAATAATGTAAGATATAAAAATACGGAAAATATATCCGACTATATAAAAGGTGTAACAATAACAGAAAAGGAAATTCTTACAAAAGATGACCAAATGGCAGAATTTATGTTTTTGGGACTAAGAATGACTAAAGGTATTTCAATATCAGAATTCAAAAAAGAATTTAATGAGGATATTCTTATAAAATATAAATCTGTTATAGATAAATACAGCAATTATATTATTATTGAAGGCGATAAGTTAAGGCTTACAACAGACGGAACAGATATTTCCAATATGATTTTTAGCGAAATCATTTAAACAATTCTAACATATTTTTGCCTCAATTTCTGTGCAGTATTAACAATTTCACAAAAAATAATATTTTTTTAAAGGAAATTTATAAATTTTGTGGAATATAAATATTTATAGGACGGAAAGATATTGTCAAAAAGCATTATACGCTTTTAAAATAATTAAGCAATATAGTCTAAAATAAACAAAAATATTTATTTGGGGTGATTATTTATGAGGAATTATTCAGCAGATCAAATTAGAAATGTGGCTGTCCTTGGCCACAGCGGATGTGGCAAAACAACAATCGTAGAGGCTTGTTTACACGTCAGCGGTGGCTCCAAGAGATTTGGCAGAGTTGAAGAAGGCAACACTGTCAGTGATTATGATGCAGAGGAAATTAAGAGAAAAGTTTCCATTAGTTCATCAATTATTCCTGTTGAGTGGCTGGATGAAAAGATTAATTTCATCGACACTCCCGGTTATTTCGACTTTGTAGGCGAGGTTAAGGAAGCATTAGCTGTTGCTGACCTTGCACTTATTGTTGTTGACGGCAAGTCAGGTATTCAGGTAGGTACTGAAAAAGCTTGGGAAATGGCAACAGAGGCTAATGTTCCTAAGATGATTATTGTAAATGGTATGGATGACGAAAATGCTAATTGGGCTGATGTTTGTGAAGCATTAAAGCAGACTTTCGGCAAGAGCATTGCTCCTATTCAGGTACCTTTCTATGAGGACGGCAAGTACATAGGCTTTGTAAACGCAATCAGAAGAAAAGCCAGAAAATTTGAAAACGGTCTTGTAGAACCTTGCGATATGCCTGAAGGTTTACAGGATGAAGTTGAAACAATCAGAAATATGATTGAAGAGGCTGTTGCCGAAACTGATGATGAATTAATGGAAAAATTTTTCGCAGAAGAAAGCTTTACGGAAGATGAAATACACAAGGGTTTAAATTTAGGTATTGTAGATGGTTCTGTTACCCCTGTTATTTCAAGCTCAGCAGTTACCACTTTAGGTATCAGGGTATTAATGAACTCTATTAACAAGTTCTTACCTCCAACTAATAAGGTTAGACCTACTATGGAGGCTATTAATCCCAAGACTGATGATGTTGTTGAAATCAACTGTGATGAGGCAGATCCTGCATCAGCATTTGTATTTAAGACAATTTCAGACCCTTATGTTGGTCGTTTAAGTATATTCAAGGTTTGCAGCGGTGTTATCAAAAAGGATATGATGCTGAAAAATGTAAACAAGAATATTGCTGAAAAACTCGGCAAAATTTATGTATTAAGAGGTAAAGAGCAGATTGAAGTTGAAAGACTTAATGCAGGCGACATCGGTGCTGTTGCAAAACTTCAGAACACAAGCACCAATGACACTTTAGCATCTGCTGACAGACCTGTTCAAATGACCCCTATTGTATTCCCTACTCCATATCTTTCAAAGGGTATTACTCCTAAGACTAAGGGTGATGAGGACAAGCTTGCCGGTGCTGTTGCCAAAATGCTTGAAGAAGATAAAACTCTTGCATTTAAGGTTGACAAAGAAACCAAGCAGTCTGTTATTTCAGGAATTGGCGAGTCCCATATTGATGTATTTGTAAATAAATTAAAGAGTAAGTATAAGATTGAAGTTGAACTTTCTGAGCCTATCATTCCTCACAGAGAAATGATTAAGAGCAAGGAACAGGTTAGATATAAGCACAAGAAGCAGTCAGGCGGCGGCGGTCAGTACGGTGATGTTGAAATCATTTTCGAGCCTAGCGGAGATTTAACAACTCCTTATGTATTTGAAGAACAGATTTTCGGCGGTGCTGTTCCTAAGCAATATTTCCCTGCTGTTGAAAAGGGCTTACAGGATTGTGTTAAAGCAGGTCCATTGGCAGGCTATCCTGTAGTTGGCATTAAAGCTACTCTTGTAGACGGTTCTTATCACCCTGTTGACTCTAACGAGGTTTCATTTAAGATGGCAGCCATTGGTGCATTCAAGGATGCCTTCAAGAAAGCAAAGTCTGCAATTATGGAACCTATTAACACTGTTGAGGTAGTTGTTCCTGACAGCTACACAGGTGATGTAATGGGTGACTTAAATAAGAGAAGAGGTCGTATACTTGGTATGGAAGCTAAGAGCGGCAAGCAGACCATTACTGCTGAAGTTCCTGCTTATGAAATGATTAAGTATGCTACAGATTTAAGAAGTATGACTCAGGGCAGAGGCGAATTTTCTATGGAGTTTGCCCGCTTTGAAGAAGCCCCTCGTGACGTTCAGGAGCATGTAATTGCTAAGAGAAAGGAATTAGTTGAAGGCAAATAATTTAGTTTTCTCATTTTTTGTTTCTTTTCTTAAAATACCCTCATACAGCTTAATGCTGTATGAGGGTATTTTTATTTGCCTTTCAACAACTAAATAATTTTATTTGCTACAGTCTAAATTACATATTCCCAACGACATTAGTACACCTAATATTATAAAAATATAGGTTTTGTCACTAATAAAATAAAAAAACATATTTCCGTTTATACAAACATAATGAAGTATCATCATCAGTATGTAAAAGATAATTCCAATCACTGATATTAATACAAATACCATGGGCGGAACTTTTGTTATCGGCTTTAATATATATTTGTCTGCAATAAGGATTAACAGTCCACCGGCAGCAAAATACAAACAAGGAATAACAACACTTGCATATATAACCTTATATGTAATATCATAGCTCAAATTAGATATTTCCTCAAGACTTTGCTTATATACAATCATATAAATAAGACTTAGTATAAAAATAATAATATCAATAATTACTAATATTTTTTTATTCAAAAATCTATTTCCCATAATCGAACCCTCCCATATACACAGGAAAATAATCCTAAAACAAGTTTTATTCATAGGATGCTTTTATTTTACCTGTATCAATGTTAAGATTATAATAAGCAGAAATAGTTTTTGTTCCTAAATCAATTCCATCCTTAACAAACTTTCCTGTGGCAGTAATTACATAAGTAGTATTATCATTTATTAATTCTTCACTTACAGATTGAATTTGAAAACAGCTATCCTTATAAGCTAACGATATTGGCTCACCATACTTAGCATCGTAAATATAATATTGTCCATCAATATTTTGTTTAATTTCCAACTCAGCCTTAAATTTAACCTTTACAGGCGATAGCGTTTTTTTGTTGGTAAAATTATATTATTTTGTATTGTCGACTATATTATCAGCCCTATTAATAGAGTTATTTATTAAGTAACCCAATAACAAAAATAAAATTATAATTCCTATAATAAATAAAGTTTTTTCATAGCATCCTCTCTTACTCTCCCATAATCATACAATACAATATGTCTTAATTCTTCTTAACAATACTATATTTGTAACATTTTGTCAACAACAATTAAAAAAATCCACAAATATATAAATAATAAATTCCCATTGTAAGTTCATAAAATGCGGAATTTAACTTTAAGATTTTACGTTTTAATAAAAACACCAAAGTAAATACTCTCTCTATTACATTGGTGTTTTATAAATTTACTATTATTGATTTTTAAACTAATACATCGATTTAATCGTCATAAACATAAATGAAATTATGATTAATATAAATTCTATACCTGCAATAAAAATTCCACTTAGTAAATCATAACAATAAAAGCCGCAAAAAATCAGATGAATTATCAACACTATAATACTATATAATTTTATCACATTATCACTCAAATACACTCCGGTAATAAACAATACCTGTGTTAATGTTGTTCCAAATAAAATTAAGCGACAAATTCCTGATATATTATTATAAACATCTATATCTGAAGAAACATTAGATAAGGGTAACCCATCTGTAATAAACAAAAAAAAGAATAGCATAACTATAATAGAAAATCCCCACAGTTTTAACAAAAATACACTTTTCTCTTCCTTTGTCATACGTGCTTTCCTTTGGCAAATAAATTGTACGCATATAAAACAAGCCATACACAAAAAACTTGAAAAACCAAATAAATATCTATTATTTATAAAATTGATATTTATAAAATCCAATAAATATTTGAAAACAACAATAATTGCCAAACTAAAATAATACTTTGTTAAAATTTTTCTAAATATATAATCCTTATCCATAATATCCCCCTATCTAAATATATGAAGATTAAAAACAAATTTTTTATTGATAGGAGAATTCACAATATATTGTAACATTATCAATCCTTCCACCACCAGTAATCGTAGAATACGTATAACCTTTTGAAGTAATTCCTAATGTTCTTCCTGAATCCAATCTGGAATATGACCAAGATTGCTGGGTATAATTCCTCTGACCTGAATAAATATAATAAGTAGTCGCTGTTCCTTGTACATTACGAGGGTTAGAAACCAAATTAGGGCTCGTACAATCATAAGTAGCTGTTAATTGAGCCCAAGTGCTATATGACTTAGTTACTGTTACAGAATGTGTAGAAGCTCTTCTTTCAGATAAATCTAAATCCTCACATAAATCAACCTTATCGTTCTCACGTGAAGCAATATAATCTAATGTTTCTCTCTGCTGCACTGCTAACTCAGTTGCCATATTACGATATTCTTCCAAAGTTATTTCATCAGGATTAACCTTATTATAACCCAAATCAAGATTATAGGCTTTATTTATTTCTTTTAATATTTCTTCATAAGGATCAATAATACTAACTTCCTGAAATTGACCTGTCTGTTGTACTTCTATTGTTTTTATTATATTATACCGATTTCCTGTGCATATATATTTGACGACATAATAAAAGAAGATAAAGATGAACTTAAAATTGTAAATACTAAAAATTTCTTCATAAAATTAAAACCTCCCAGAATTATAAATACATTAAATTAATCTGCTTACACTATTATAATTTTTTAGTATAATTAGTATAATACTTAAGCAATATACTTACCTGGCGGACCAATCTCACCCATAAAATCACCTCCTTAACAATTTTAAGACAATTTGTCTTAAAATGTTTTTACCATATCACAATTGTAAGTTTTTGTCAACTACTTTTAGACAAAAAATTTATAAAATTTTACAGGTTCTTTGTCAACCGGTGTGGTTGATAAAGAACCTTTTTTCAGAATCACATCAAATATTATACAACCTTTTTATTTATTATAATTATTTTTACAAGCCCCCAGTGACATCATTATACCAAGCACAGCAAAAATATATGTCTTATTGCCCAGAAAATAATAAATACTGTTTCCATTTTCCATAATAAAATGAAGTATCATCATAAAAATATAAAACAAAATTCCAACAAATGACATTGATGTAAATATTATGCACATTTTTTTTGATATAGTCATTAAAACACATTTACTAACAACAAGTGTCAATATACTACTAATAGAAAAATACAAACAAGGAATAACAACACTTGCATATATAACCTTATATGTAATATCATAGCTCATATTAGATATTTCCTCAAGACTTTGCTTATATACAATCATATAAACAAGACTTAGTATAAAAATAATAATATCAATAATTGCTAATATTTTTCTATCCCAAATTTTATTGTCCATAATTTACTCTCCAATTTTTTAACAATATTTTATATATAAAATTATATACTTTTATATTAATCATTTTGCAAATCTACTTTGAATATAATTACATATATGATGCCGTTATTTTACCTGTGTTGGTATCAAGGTGATAATAAGCAGACACATTTTTTATACCTAAATAGTTACCCTCTTTCACGAAAGTTCCTGTAACAGTAACTACATAGGTTTTATTACTGTCTATTAACTCTGCACTTGTAGAATCAATTTGAAAACTATCTTCTTTAATATTTATAGCCATAGGTTTTTGATATGCAGCATCATTGATATAATATTGTCCATCCGCATTTTGTTTAACGTCTATCTCAGCTTTAAATTCGACCTTTACAGGCGATAATGTTTCATTAGTATAACTATATTCGTTGCTGTTTTCTTCATTATCATTTGTTGTAAAGTTTTTCACCAAATAAACACATAATAATAATAAAACTATAATACCTATACCAATTAAAATTTTTTTCATTTTCATTATTACTCCCCCTATAATCTACAATCTACCAATTAAATCTTGTTTGATATTTTTTAAGACAATTTATACTTATGATTTGATTGTATCATAATTGTAGAAATTTGTCAAATATAGTTCATATAGTTCACATTACCATCAAAATTCAAAAATTCCCTCTAATACTCTTGTCTTCTCAAAAATTCAATGGATGATAACAATTCAATTAACAATATCGTATCATTATCATAATCATATTTTGTTACACCCTTAGATATTATTAATTCCAAAGCAAGTTTATTGCTGTTACAATAAAAAACTCCTGTTTTTTCTTCAAAAATAACATATATATAATTAACGTTTTCATCGGTAAAATTATGTACATAATTATTATTATAGTATACATTATTTTTTTCATTTCTCAATAATCTATAGCAATGGAATATAAACTCATCTGATTTATACTTTGCTGAAAAATTATCTTCCGCAAAATTTGATTTTAATTCTTTAGTTTTTGGTGTTAAATTTAATAGTGAATAATAGGTATTTTTATAAAACATATCTATATCCCATCTACTAAATTTACTAAGTTCAATTTTTTCAATATCAGCAATCATTTTTAGCCAATTAATATGTTCTTGTGTTGTCTTTTGCACAGGTCGAATTAAATCCTTATATTTTTTTATTAGAACATCTTTGTTATTCATAGTCGATTTCTCCTTTTTTAATTTATTACAACGTTTAGCTACAAATTATTTTATCAGAGATATTATAACATAATTATATTTTTTTACTTAAATTTATTATATATTTATTTAATCATAAATTTAATAAAATGTAAAATTATTTTTATTAATCAATCTAAAAAGAGGAATATCAAAATATTCCCCTTTTATGCTAATTAATTGAAATAGTTCCTGATGTTGTAAAAAACGACTGCCACTCAGCGCTAGTTAAACTATACCCTTGAAGATTATCTACATCTCCTCTTACAGTTGTAACATATGTAGGTATATTTATAGTTCCTATTGCTACAGTTCCTGTATATCCTTGTGATGTAGCTTTATATGTAGTATAAGTTGAACCATTTCCAAATGTTCCATAGGTATCCTTAAATATTAAATTGTTACTTGTTATTTTTAAGGATTTAAAGCGCCAATGTGAATAAATTTCATCTAATCCGCCCCAAGCCAAATAAACATTACATTGTGTAGTTGAACCATTACGCCCTATAAAAGGAACAACGCCTGTTACACCTCTAGTTTCTAATTGTTCTGATACCTTTTGGGTAATCATTTCATTAATTTTTGATTCATTTCCAGAATTTAAAATATCCTCATCTAACTCAATAATATTAAGCTCAATACTATTATTTTCAGTAACTTGAACTTGTTGTATGGTTTCATTAAAATTTTCAGGTGTCTTTGCATATGTTGGCAAACACATTGACATTAACATAACAAGACTTAATATAGTACATAAAAATTTTTTTCTCATAGCTAATTCTCCTCGTATAAAAATACACCTATATTTTTCACATCTTTGCTATTTATTGTATGTAATATCTACAACAATAAACATCTTCAACCTGGTGGACTAATTTTATCCATAAACCCACCTCCCATATCATTATTTAATACAACTTGTCTTAATGCATTTTTACCATATCACAATTTAAATTTTTGTCAACTACTTTTAGACAAAAAATTTTATAAAATTTTAAAATCTGTGTTGACAAACTTAAATTTTTGTCTTATAATATTTATACAGCAGACAACTTGTCTTAATTGGAGGTGTTAATGTGCCTAAAAAAACAGATATGTCAGAAGCCGAATCCCAAATTATGGAGTTTCTCTGGCAACAGAATGCCGGTGTCGGTCTTAAAGAAATATGGGAATATTTTAATAAAGAAGAAAAAAAAGAGTGGAAACAGCAAACCGTAAGAGCCTTCTTGTTAAGGCTTAAGGAAAAAGGCTATGTAAATATCTACGTTGATACAAGTACAAATAAATATGTTTATTTGGCTAAAAATTCAAAGGCAGAATATTTACAGGGAATAACAAAAAACTTATTAAATAAGTTTTTTAATGGTTCAATTTATGACTTTATGTCCGCTTTTTCAGGGGGCAAAAAGCTTTCTAAAGAAGAATCGGAGCAGTTAAAAAAGTTTTTAGAAGAATAGGAAAGACTTATGCGAAGTTTAATTCTCGCCATGTCATTAATGGGCAGTGGTACATACTTACTGTATTTGATACTAAGACCTGTATTAAAAAAATATTTTTCGGTAAATGTAAGGATAATTTTCTTGTTAATTTCCATTGTATTTTTTTTAGCACCACTACCTTTATTTAAAAATTATTATTACGACTTTATCAATTTATTCTATAACTTTAACGCTAAGAAAAATGTAGAATTTACGGAAATAAAAAATCCAATACAGATTTTACCTGATAATACGGTTGTAATGCCTAAAATAAATAAACTTATTCTTTTAATAATTATTTGCTGGTTGATTATAGGAGTTTTGCGCCTCCTTTACCATTACCAAAAATATAAGGAGTTAAAAAACTCTTTAATATCAGAATGTTCTCCTTGCATCAATCCATATATCAATAAAATGGTCGCGGAATGCAAGAATCATCTGCATATTAAAACTAATATTACTGTTTTGACTTCAGATAAGATTGACCCAATGACAATCGGATTTATTAATCCAATAATAGTAATAAACGAAAACTTTGAATCACATCAACTTAAATACATAATTGAACATGAATTAAGGCATATTTATCATAAGGATTTTATAATGAATCTTATACTTTTGGTTACATCTGTTATCCATTGCTTTAATCCCTTTGTTTATCTTATGTCAATAGAAATGAAAAAACTTTTGGAATATCGTACTGATGCGTCAATAGTTTTGAATATGGATAAAAAGGAACGTAATTCTTATGGCACTACTATAATAGATGTTGCAACAGATAAAAATAAAAAACTTAACATTAAAAATATGCCTATAAGCACATTTGCTGCAAATAATTCAAGTGACATAAAAGAAAGGATATATGAAATGAAAAACGCAAAAAAACATACTAAGCTTAATTTTATTTTAGCAGTATTAATATTAGTTGTTTCCATAATTGCAAGCTCTATGCTTGTTTTTGCTTATGATGATTATACGGTTGAAAATATATCACAAGAAAGTTTTATTCAAGAATCAAATAATAGTACTAAAGATTCTGTTAGTGACATAAATGTATTTATGACTGAAGATTACGAAAGAAATATTGAAATAAATACAGAGTTGCATTTTAATGATGAAATTAATTCGTTATTTATAGATGAAAACAATGATGTTTATCCTATTGAAGAGGATGCAGAGTCTTATGCTTTATGTAACCATACTTATGTTAGTGGCATAGTATCTAAACATACTAAGTTTAGCGATGGAAGCTGTATAACAAATTATTATGAAGGTCAGCGTTGTACAAAATGCGGTGCAATAATTACAGGCTCTTTTATAAAATCAACAACTTATGCAGTGTGTCCACACTAATTATCTATACCTACAAAGGATGTAAATGTATTTAAACATACTA
Organism: Candidatus Gallispira sp.; assembly: GCA_048359195.1. Lineage (GTDB taxonomy): Bacteria > Bacillota > Clostridia > Lachnospirales > CAG-274 > Gallispira. Next base: position 7,783 of record DBGCRA010000039.1, on the reverse strand, counting down.
AGTACAGCGACGGCAGTTGTAAGGTTGACGTATATAATGCAAAAAAATGCTCAAAATGCGGAACTGTAGTTTTGGGAACAAAAGTAAGTACTTATACTTATGAAACTTGTCCTCATTAATGTTTTATCCAATTGTCTCCTTTTTAGTTATAACTAAAAAGCAAAAAAATCCGGTTTACACTTAACCGGATTTTTTTAATTATATATTCATTTTTACCTTTTAGCCTGTTCAAGAGCACTATCTATAGCGTCAAGGAGTATTCCTCCCGTTACTTCATAATCCTTATTTAACTCAATATCCGTGCTTTGCATTTCAACTACCTGCCCGGCAATATCATCAATGCAGGCATTAAACGTAGGATAAAACACCTCTTGAGTTTCATTAAGGGGATTTAATACTATGCTTTCAATTTCATTTTTGCCAACTGTAACAGATAAGGTTACAGGGTTTCCGTACAATATTATTTCTGAATTATATGTACCCTCTTTATAAGCACTTTTAAAACTGCCGCTGAAAAACCCTATAATTGCAACAATTATAATTATACCAAGTACGGCAAATACTGCCGTTTTAATAATATCCCTTAATTTTAGAACAAAAATTTTAGATGCCATTTTTTTCACCTGCCTTATGATATAATTATATTAGCAAATTCACAAAAATATGATATACTATATATAGATTTTAAAATAAGAGGTAAAAAATATGGGCTTAAGATATATACTCGGAAAATCATCCACAGGCAAAACTACATTATGCATAAATGAAATTGTAAATACTGACAATATGGCTAAAAGAATTTTTTATGTAGTTCCTGAGCAGTTTACTCTCGAATCTGAAAAAAATCTTTTAAATAATAAAGAATCCCTGGTAAACATTAATGTTCTGGGATTCAGACATTTTGCTTATTATCTTATGTCAAAAATGGGTACTTCAGACAGGAAAATTTTAGATGATGCAGGCAGAGCTATGCTTATTAAAAAAATTGTACTTGAACTTAGGAATAAACTGGATTTTTATAAAAATTCCGTCGATAAGCAGGGCTTTATTGACAACCTTGATGAAACCATAACAGAACTTATGCAATACAACATTTCCGATGAAAACCTTTCCCTGCTTATTTTAAGACTTAAAGAAGGTAATTTAAAGGAAAAACTAAAGGATATTCAGCTTATTTTCAATAAATACAAAGATTATCTTAATAAAAGCTATATTGTTTCTGACGGCATATTGGATATTTTATACGATCTTATTCCCCATTCTATTGTCAAAGACAGTGAAATATGGATTGACGGCTTTAAAAGCTTTACACCACAGGAAAATAAGGTTATCGGTCAGCTTTTAAAATATTGCAGCAGAGTTAATATTACCCTGCCCTTAAATTCAGCAGCAATTGAATATAAAAATGTAAGTGCCTTTGATGAGCACTACGAAGTTAAAAGAACCATTACCTCCATAACATCAATGGCAAATGAAAACAACATAAAAATTGAGGAAGTTACATACCTAAATAAGGATTATAAAATATCCAATGAAGAAATGGAGCATTTAAAAGAGAATTACTTTAAATATAAATTTACACCTTATAAAAAAGATGTAAAAAATATTGCTGTCTGCAAATCAGCCAATATGTATGATGAAATAGAATACATATGCGGTGAAATTAAAAGTCTTGTACAGTATAAAAATTACAGATACAAGGATATTGCCCTTATTACAGGTGACAGCTCCTACAATGTGCCTTTAAGCATTGCTCTGAAAAAATATGACATACCCAATTTCCTTGACGGGAGAAAAAGTGTAACAAGTCACCCTGTTATAACACTTATTACATCGGCTATTGACATCATTGCTTACGGCTTTGACAACAGTGCAGTTTTTAGATTTTTAAAGACAGGCTATACTGATATAAGTTTTGATGAAATTTTTCTGCTCGAGAATTATACCCTTGCAAATGGTATTAATAAATATAAGTGGAACAAGGAGTGGAAATACGGCTTTAAAGATGAACGGCATTCAGAAAGACCTGAAAAGGAAGTAATTGAAAAAATCAGAAATAGATTTTTTGAAATATTGTCACCCTTAAAAGACAACTTTACCTCAAGCAGAAAAGCAGAAGTAAAGGAAATAACAGAAGGACTTTTTCAGCTTTTGAATAATATTAATGTTAAGAAAAGACTTGAAAATGAGCTTAACAAAGCAAAGCTTAAAGGTGACAATGTAAAAGCTGCAATTAACGAAGGAGTATGGAATATAGTTGTTGATATTGCAAATAAGATGATTGACATTTTAGGAGATGAAAAAGTAACATTAAGAGAATATTCAAAAATACTTAAAACAGGTCTTAACACTGCAACTATAGGTATAGCACCACCCACACAGGATTATCTTATTGTGGGAAATATGGAGCTCACCAGATTTCCCGATATCAAGGCTATGTTTATAATTGGTGCAAATGAAGGCAATATACCCGTCAGATTAACTGAAAAAGGCATATTTACAGACGATGAAAAACAGGCAATAGAGGACAACAATGTTGAACTTTCTCCAAGTGTAATGCAAAAAATGAATAATGGCAGACTTAGTGTTTATCTCAACATTACAAAAGCAGAAGATTATCTTGTTTTAAGTTACCCTACAGGTTCAATAATGGGCAGTGCTCTTTCAAAATCAAGCATTATATCAAGAATTGAAGCTTTATTCCCTCAACTTAATGAAAAAGCTGTTGATAGCAGCCTGTTTGATGTCAACAATATCCTTACAGGCAAAGAAGCAGCCTTTGGCAATCTTATAAAAGCTATTTCAGCAAATCACAATCCGGAATTTACAAAAGAGCTTTACAATTATTTCAGCAATGACGAGGAATACAGCAAAAAGCTAAAGTCAATTAAATACGGCATCATAAGTCAAATTCCAAAGAATTATATAAGCGAAAAACTTATGGATATACTTTGGCATGAGGTTTATGGAAAAGGCAGTGTATCTAAACTTGAAAAATTCACCGCCTGTCCTTTTGCCTTTTATATGAACTATGTATTAAATGCAGGGGAAAGAGATATATTTCAACTAAAAAATACCGAAATAGGCACCCTTTCTCATAAAATAATGGAGGAATTTTCAAAATATATTAAAGCAGAAAATATAGATTGGAACTGTACTGACAGAAGTTATACTGACAGCTTTATTGACAAGCATATTGGCGAATTTGTAAAGGAGCTGAACAGTGATATTTTTGAAAGCAACAGAAATTCTGCAATTCTTGATAAAATTATAAGTTCAGCTAAGCTAAGCCTTTGGGCTAATGTTGAACAAATTAAAGCAGGCCATTTTAAGCCGGAAAATTTTGAAATAAGCTTTGGAAGAACTAACTCTGAAATTCCTGCTATTGAAATTGAGATAGAAGACAACAGAATATTAAGGCTTAACGGTGTAATTGACAGAGTTGACAAAATGCTTGCAAATGACGGCAAAGTTTATGTTAAGATTGTTGACTATAAAAGCTCATCAAAAAGCCTTGATATAAATAAAATTTATAACGGGCTTCAGCTCCAGCTTGTACTATATATGAACACTCTTATTACCGATAAAAATACAGAGCCGGGCGGTATGTTTTACTTTAAAGTAAGTGAACCTGACCTTATTAATGAGAGTGATAATAAAAGTGAACTTTCCTATGAAGATTTTATATTAAACAGAATGGCTTTAAAAGGAATGTATGATGAAAGCATAACCGAAAATTTGGACAGTGCTAAAATTGAGGTTTTGGTAAGAAGAAAACCTGTTGAAATTTTAAGGGATATATCCTTATCCGACAGTACAGTACTTGGCAGAGAACAAATGAATAACCTGCTCGAATATTCAAAGGATATTGTAAAAAATATCGGCAGTGAAATGGCAAAGGGAAATATTAAAATAAGCCCTTATCAATATGGAAATGAAAATTCCTGTAATTTTTGCCCTTATGGTATGGTTTGCGATTTTAAGAACAGTAATGGGGAAAATATGAGAAGTATTGAAAAAAATGATGAGGAGATTTGGGAAAAAATTAACAATAAAGAAAAGTTAAATTAGCGTTTAAACCCGGCTAAAGCTCAGCAAAAAGCAGGCAGCATTTGCTGCCTGCAATATTTAAACACAACAAAAAAACAAATTAATCCAAAAGCCCATTAACTTCATACTTACTCAAAAAAACCTTTAGCTTATCCTTTATTTCCTGACGCCTAATATCCATAATATCATAATTATCAAGGGCCTTTATAAGCACCTCAACATCGGACAAATCAAAATCCTTTTTAACCACTGCATAGCCAAGTCTTTTTTGATTAACTATATCAATCCCCATATCTCTTAATAAGTCAATATCATTATAAATGCTTTTTCTTTCAGCCTTAATTCCCATATTATTAAGGGCATCAATAATTTCATTCATCGTCATAAAATGTTCTCTGTCGGTGTTTTCAAGTAAAATTTTACGCAGATAAAACACCTTTAGTTTTTGATTAACTGACCTCGCCATAAAATACCACCTCGTATATAAATATACAATAAAATAGTTCTTTTGGCAACAATTTTAGTTAAAAATTTATAAAATGTTTAACAATTCGTAAAAATTGGGAAATGAAATACCTACACAATCAGCATCAGTTATAATAGTTTCGCCATCAGCAACAAGTGCAGCTATAGCACAGCTCATGGCAACTCTGTGATCAAGGTGAGAATATACTTTAGCTCCCATTAATTTCTGATTGCCCCGTATTATCATACCATCACCGGTTTCTTCAATTTCAACTCCCATTTTACCAAGCTCCTCACCCATAGTGGCAATTCTGTTAGACTCCTTTACCTTTAATTCCGTAGCGTCCTTTACTACAGTTGTACCCTCGGCACAAAGTGCGGCAACAGCAAATACAGGTATTTCGTCAATCATTCTTGGAATAATACCGCCTTCAAGAGTAATTGCTTTAAGTTCTGATGTCCTTACTTCAATATCTCCTACAAGCTCACCGCCTGACTTTCTTTCATTTAATATCTCAACATAACCGCCCATAGTTCTTAAAGCATCAATAATGCCTGTTCTTGTTGGGTTAATACCTACATTTTCAATTATAATATGTGAATTTGGCACAATAAGTCCTGCAACCATAAAAAATGCCGCTGATGAAATGTCTCCCGGGACTTCAAGTTCCTTTCCGTAAAGCTCTTCAACAGGTGTACTTGTAATAACGCCATCATTGTTTTTAATATCGGCACCAAAGTAGTTAAGCATAATTTCCGTATGATCTCTTGATGCAACAGGCTCATTTATAACAGTAGTGCCTTCCGCAAAAAGACTTGCAAGCAAAATTGAAGACTTAACCTGTGCTGATGCAACAGGCATTGTATATTCTATAGCCTTAAGCTTTTTACCGTGAATTGTAAGAGGTGCATAGCCATCATTTGTACTTTCAATATCCGCACCCATTTGACTTAAGGGATTAATTACTCTCTTCATAGGTCTTTTCTGTATTGAAGCATCACCATTTAATGTTGAATCAAAATTTTGTGCAGAAAGAATACCTGATATAAGTCTTATTGTTGTGCCGCTGTTACCCACATCAAGGTTTTCAGCAGGTGCAGAAAGTCCCTTTAAACCCTTACCATGTACAATAACCTTATCTTCTGTTACATCAATATCAATACCAAGCTTTTTAAAGCAGGAAATTGTTGACATACAGTCGTCACCTCTTAAAAAGCCTGTAATAACAGTATCACCCTTTGCAATAGAGCCAAACATAACCGCTCTGTGAGAAATTGACTTATCTCCAGGTATTTTTATACTTCCTTTAAGTCCCGTTTTTGAACTGATTACCTTATCCATTGTTTACTCCTTATTTAAAACTGTGTAATTTCTTAATTTAAGTATTTCTATTGCCTTATCCCTTTGATTTGGCTCACTGAATACTATCTGTAATGCACCGTCAGAATATTCCCTGTTGTTTATAATTCCTATATTCTTAATGTTAATTCCATTAATACTTAAAAGGGTTGATATTATGGAAATAGCACCGGGCTGATCGGTAATATCAATAAAAATCTCATACTGATTATCCCTGGTAATAGGTGTTCTGTGAGCAAAAGTATCCCTGTACTTTCTTGCATTTTCAAAGAAGTCATATAGATTTTTATTATCTTTAAGCTCCTTTTCAATACTCTCAATATTCTCTCTGAAATTTTTAAGAACACTTAGAATTTTATCTCTGTTGTCATTACATATACTGCTCCACACCTCAGGTGATGAACTGGCAATTCGTGTAATGTCCTTAAATCCGCCTGCTGCCAAAGAATGCATATAACGGTTTTCATCATCAAGTGCCTTAACAGTATTTACAAGAGCAGCAGCTATAATGTGAGGCACATGGCTTACAGCCGCAACAGTGTAGTCATGGCAGTCAGGGTCAATAATTAGAGGTACTGCCCCTGTCAGCTTAACAATTTCCACCATATCATTTATCATTTTATCTGTTACATTGCTGTTTGGCGTAAGTATGTAAACGGCATTTTCAAAAAGATGAGGCTTTGCAGACTTATAGCCTGTCTTTTCAGAGCCTGCCATAGGATGACCGCCTATAAAGTTAATATCCTTAAACTTAAGCATTTCATCATATATTACCTTTTTTGTGCTGCCTACATCTGTTATAATACAGTCCTTTTTTATATATGGCAGAAGTTTTTCAACATATTGAGGAATTTTATCCACGGACGTACACACAAACACAATATCACAATCCTCAAATATTGACATTTCCGTTAAAGAATAGCTGTCAATAATACCCTCATCCTTTGCATCAATTAAAGATTTCTCACTTCTGTTCATAGCTGTAATTATTAAATCTTTTTTTCTGGCTTTAAGGCATTTTGCCAGCGAACCTCCAATAAGTCCCAGACCTATAATACCTATTTTATTCATATCTGCACCTCTTAAAAGTAATACTCTTTTAATTTTATCATTTATAAAGTAATAGGTCAAGAGTTGATAAAAAATAGAGATAGATTTTACAATATAAAATCTATCTCATTAATACAAATCATTAAATTGAAACAGCAATACCATGCATTAAAAGTTCCTCTGCACCACGCTTATCTACGTCCTTAGACAGTATAATTTCACTTAAAATAATCTGTCTTGCAGTACCCATAAGCTTTTTTTCTATATTTGAAAGGCTTTTGTTTTTTTCTCTTACAAAAAGAGTTTTGAATACCTGCATAACCTTTAACAAATCTCCTGTTTTAAGCTTAGCCATATTTTCCTGATACCTTAAATTCCAGTTGTCAGGCATTTCAATTATGTCAGCATTCTCAACAATGTGCATAACATCATTAGGTGGTACAATGCTTCTTAAACCGCATTTTTCTGCCTTTTCAACAGACACCATAATCTTAAGATTATTTACCGGTATTTTTAAAACGTAATAGGTAATAATCTTACCGTCAATATCTCTGTCCTCGATATTCTCAATAATACCCGCTCCATACATAGGATACACAACTCTGTCACCAACGCTATACACAAATAAGCCTCCTCTCATAATAATAAAATCTTTAAAATAATAAATTTCCACTTAATATAATAATATCATATAAATTTCAAATTTTAAAGACAATTTATTCACAATATATTTTTTACTTTTTTTAGCAAAATATACAAATGAGGCTTAATTTTTGTTAAAATTAACAAAATAATCCTTGTCAAAGATATTCGTACTCCGCTTACGCTACGCACTCATAACCGACGGCATCTGCGATG
>DBGCRA010000038.1:0-2701 GCA_048359195.1 Candidatus Gallispira sp. | reverse complement strand
AGCTGATAAAATCTACGATAGAACCAGTTATAGATATTTGTGCGATATAATAAAGAAATATGGTGACAAATATGACAAAGAAGGTATGCTCAGAATTATAAATGAATTGAGAATAACGCAAAAAAGACGTCCTGCATTTATTGATGAGTTGAATAAAATCAGTTAATTATGGTTTTATTATAGTGAAAAGTAAGCTATAAAATTTAATTGAAATTTATAGCTTATTTTATAATATACTTATATAGTTGGGAGATGTGAATATGTTACAGGAAAGCAATATAGTAGAGTTAAAAAAAGAGTTAAATGACAAGCTGGAAAAAGAAATAGTTGCATTTATGAATAATCAGTAGGATGGAGTTTTATATTATGGAAGAAATATATTTGAAATTTCAGAGCATTATATAAGAGCTATATTTACGTTTAATTCAGACATTATCGCCAATGGCGATAATAGTGGCGATATAAAAACTGTTTAGATTTTATCAAGATAAGTCCCGAAATAACAGCAAAAAGAATAAGTGTAGAATCAGGATTAAGTGAAAGAAAAATCAGTAGAATTATTAGAATATTAAGGGGAAATAATATAACTACTCGTGTAGGATCTTCCGGAAATGGATATTGGAAAATTGAAGGTTAGGATAAATAGATACATCAATAACTGGTGTATCTATTTTTTATAATAAGGTGTTTTTATGGATAAAGATAAAGAAATTTATAATTTAAAATATGAAATTAAAACATTATATGAGGAAATTGACAGATTACACAAAATTCTTGATGGTGCAGGGATAAAGTATGATGTGGAAGAAAAAACAAATATAGCAGATGAGATTATTACAAAGGAGCATATAAAGCTGTTTTATTCTATATTTAAAGGGCGAAAGGATGTATACAGCAAGCGAATTGTCAGAAAAGATGGCAAGGCAGCATATTATCCTGTATGTAATAATTTTTGGAAATATGGTATATGTCCAAGATGTGAGCAGAAAAAGACAAAGTGTTCAAAGTGTGAAAATAAGAGTTGGGCTTTATTAACTCAGACTGCAATTTATAATCATTTATTAGGAAATAAAGAAGATTGTAGTGATGTAATTGGCATATATCCAATGTTGGCTGATGATAAGTGTAATTTTTTGGTTTTTGATTTTGATAACCATAATGATATTGATGAAAATACAGAGTGGATTGTAGAAGTAAATGCAGTGAGAAAAATCTGTGCCGAAAATAAAGTTAACATTCTTGTAGAAAGGTCACGTTCAGGAAAAGGTGCTCATATTTGGATGTTTTTTGAGGAAGTTGTGGATGCCGCTGCAGCAAGAAAATTTGGTACAGCTTTGCTGACTAAAGGTTCTGAAACAGTTAATTTAAAAAATTTTAAATATTATGACCGAATGATTCCAACGCAGGATCACTTAACAGAGGGTGGTTTAGGTAATTTAATTGCCTTGCCCTTACAAGGACAGGCTGTGAAAAAAGGTAACAGTGTTTTTGTTGATGAAAATTGGAAGGCATACAAAAATCAGTGGGATATTTTAAGAGGTGTTAAGAGAATATCAAAAGTTTTTATTGATGAAAAGATAAATGAGTGGAGCAAAGATGGGTTATTCGGTGTATTGTCTGAAAGTGACACTGCAAAGGATAAGCCGTGGAAAAGAAGTAAACTGGATAATAGTGATGTTGACGGAAGTGTTGAAATTGTTTTGGCAAATCAGATTTATATTAATAAAACTAACTTAAAGCCAAGAATACAAAATAGAATTGGCGTTTGGCGGCGTTCAGTAATCCTGAATTTTATAAAAATCAGGCAATGGGATTTTCGGTTTTTGATTGTCCAAGAATAATATATTGCGGTGAAGACATTGATAATTACATTTCAATTCCGAGAGGCTGTTTTGATGAATTAAGTGATTTATTGAATGAGGCAAATATTGAATTTAAAGTTTCAGACGAAAGGAATACAGGCAGGGTTATTGATGTAAGCTTTAAGGGTGAGCTTTACACTGAACAAAAAAAGCTGTCAATAAAATGCTTAATTATGATTATGGTATTTTGGGTGCGGCTACAGCCTTTGGTAAAACCGTAGTGGGAGCTTATTTAGTTGCTCAAAGAAAGGTAAATACCCTTGTTTTGGTTCATAATAAGGAAATTATGAATAATTGGATTGAAGATTTTAATAAATTCCTTGAAATTAAAGAGGAATTCCCTAAATATGTAACAAAAAATGGCAGGATAAAAGCAAGAAAAAGTTTAATTGGTAAAATGTATGGAGGACATAATTCTATAACCGACATAATTGATGTTGTAATGATTTCTTCGTTAGGAAAGCTTGAAAATATTAATGATATTGTTAAAAATTACGGTATGGTAATAATGGATGAATGTCACCACGGTGGTGCAGTAATAGCAGAGAGTGTATTAAGAGAGATAAATGCAAAATATGTTTACGGAATGACGGCAACACCAAAAAGAAATGATGGACAGGAAAAGAAGGTTTATATGCAGTTGGGTTATGTCATATATAGATTTACGGCAAAAGAAAAGGCAGAGCTTCAGGGGATTAAGCACTATGTTTATCCAAGGTTTAGAGCCTTTAAAAAATTTTGTGTAAACAGTATAAAAACAGTCCTTCTTGACAATAATGCAAATAGAACTTAATGTAAAAATTTGCTAAAAACAAGGAGGACTAATTTTATGTCAAAAG
>DBGCRA010000037.1:0-8911 GCA_048359195.1 Candidatus Gallispira sp. | reverse complement strand
AGAACTTTTTTAACTTTTTATAAGTTTTTTAGTTCTTTGTTGTCAGGCTTTTAAGCGTCACAACAGGATTTAGTTTATCATAAGTTGTAACCTTTGTCAATAACTTTTTTGACTTTTTTATTATTTTTACAATTTTCGTACGATTTTTACCTTTTTTATTAAATAAATTGATTAATATCTTCTGAATAATCATAATCAATTTCTTTAAGCTTTGCTGTAATTTCTTCTTGAGGCACATTATATTCAGCACAAAACTCATTTAAGCTATTGTATCTGTCCCTAAGCTGAGTATTAACAAAACTTAAAAGAATAGCCGGGTCCTTTGGTATCATTTTCTTCTCCTCTTTCTTACTTCTTTTCTAATGTGTTTAAATGTATAATCTTCACCTTTTCCTGCTAACATAATTAAGAGAATTTCTATTTCATTAGCCGTTTCAGAGTGTATTTTTCTGATTTTTGCTTTATTCATATAATAGTCAATGGCACTTCTGTCAGTATACTTATCTCCCTGATATATTTTGCTGGCTGCAACTCTGTCACAAAACATTTCCACTACATATTTAAAAGGCATTTTAACAGGCTCAAGCTGATGAGTATCCCTTGAATAATCTGTCCAGTATTCAAAATGATGCTTATTTCTCCCCTTATGGTGCATCCAAGCTAAGGAATATCCCTTTGCTTCTCTAGCCCCTTCATTAGGACTTCTTGTACCCTGATAGTATTTTATGCCTTCAATAAACTCAACAGGTCCATACTTTGAAAGATCATGAAATAAGCCTTGGAAACCTATACCGGCCCTAAAGCAATGGTATATTACTTTGTGCCTATGCTTTGTAATTGTAATAAAATGGTGTATTAAATTGTGGAATGACATAATTTCCTCTCCTTAGCCTATGCAGCCTTATAAAACAATATACAACAATAAAATAAGAGAGTCCTCAAAGAGAACCCCCTATTTTTATAAGTTTAGTATTTAAACTATTTAGAAACTAATTACTCAGCGTCAGCCTCAGTAGTTTCCTCTACAGTTGTTTCTTCAACAGTCTCAGTTGTTTCTTCTGTAGCAGCCTCAGTTGTAGTTTCAACAACTGTATCAGTAGAAGCAGCAGTAGAAGCTAACTGCTCGTTGTAGATAGCTGTTCTAGACTCAGCATCCCAAGATACAGGTACACCAAGTGCCTGACCTAAAGCTCTGAAAGGTACGAACATTCTGCCATCAACGATTTCAGATACAACACCATTGTCCATAGTGATTGCAACACCATCAACAGTCATAGTAGCTGAACCAGCCTGGAACTGAATAATCTTCTGACCAGAACCTGCAGCGTAGAAGATGGTTGCAGTCTTAGTGTTAGCATCCCAAGCAATCTTGCTAGAGTTGTCAGCATCAGTAATGTTATCCTGATCTACACCAAGAGCTAATGTAACGAATCTTAATGGAACCATTGTAGAATTAGAAGATGTCTGGATGTAAGCAGCTACGTCCATATCATACTTCTCACCATTCATTTCAATTGACTTTTCGCCAATAGTAACCTTAACTACACCATCAAGAGTAGTAGTATCAGTAACGATTTCTAAGTAGTTCTTAAATTCAAAACCTTCTTCTTCGAATAAGTCGAAGTCTTCGATGTAGTGAGTAATACTCTTACCCTCTGAAGTAATTTCAATGTAATCAATATTAGTAATGTCACCACTATTAACAGTAATTGTAGATTTCTGATCTACATCTTCCTGATAGTTGTTAACAATTGCGTCACCGCCTACAGTAATGCTGTAGCTACCGTAAGGGATAGATCTGGTTGTACCAACAGCCACACCACTAATTGTGATAGTAGAAGGAGCTGAGTATGATTCTTCATCAATAGTAAACTTAATTACACCATTCTTTACATTAAATGACTTAACTTCAAGCTCACCGTCAACACTAACTTTTGTATCAGCATCATCAAATGCTAAATCAGCTGAATAAGTGTCATCAAGAGTAATAGTAACTTCCTTGTCATCTTCAAGAGCACCGGCTTCATTCTCAGTAATCTTGATGTCAGCAGTTTCAACAGCCTTGTAACCAATGTTAGACTTAGTAGTAGCAGCCTCAACTGTTACAGGAGTAACAACCTTAGCAACAACTAAATCAGATAATGTATCAGCATCTAAACCGGCACCTGATACAGAAACAGTTACATCACCAGAGAAATCAATAGAAGTAGATAATGTTAACTTAATATCGAAATAAGAAGCATTGCTTTCATTAATGTTCATACCCTGAGAAGAGATAGAATCAAATCTTAAAGTAGTACCATCATCAACAATCTTACCGTCTTCAAATTTATCAATATACTTAGTCTTAGTAATCTCATAACCTACAATCTTAACACCCTCAGGAACTGAGAATTCAAGCTTTCTACCAGTTAACCAAGTACCAGGAGTAGTCTCACCAAATTCAAACTCAGCAGTTTCAAAATCATCTAAATCTGCATCTTCATCAAATGGAGTTCTACCTGCAAAAATTGTAGTAGGTTCTTCAAGAGCCTTTAATTCAAAACCGTAATCCTGTCTTTCACCAACTTTAAGAGTTTGAGTAGTAATACCGGAATCACCTGAAATAGTTACATTGATGTCACCATAAGTGTCATCATCCTTAGCTTCTGCCTTAGCACCAGTAATGATGATAGAAGAAGTCTTAGAACTATCAAAAGCATTCTTGCCAGCTAATGTGAACTGTAAAGTTCTGCCATTAATAGAAACGTCAGTAGCAACTGTGCTTCCATTACAGTTAATACCAGCAATTACTTTACCAGCATCAGACCACTCATAGTTACCGTTTAACTTAATCTTAACTGTCTGATCATCAAAAGTACCTGCTAAATCTTCCTTAATAGTAATATCAGGAACAGGGTAAACTTCATCAGAAGTTACATCTACATCAGCAGCAACTACAGAAGCAGTAGTTGAACCGTCATCATCAGTTACAGTAGCAACTGTGTATGAACCACTGTTGATTGCAGAATCGTTAGAATCGATAGTTACTGTAATAGCACCCTCATCGCTATCTTCAGTAGTGATAGGAAGTGCAATGTCGTAGTAAGGAGTACCCTTAGTTACATCATTGTTGTTCTGGTTAACCTTATCATCGCTGATTGGGTATAAGTAAACTTCGATCTGCTCAGAGTTAATATATCTGTAACCGTAAGGAAGCTTTCTTGAACCTTCGTTACCTACATAATCAGTAAGTACATCAGATGGGTCTCTACCATCAGCAATAATTTTAGCGTAAGTAGTACCAGTTAATTCAGTCTTAAAGATAAATGGATCAACGTCTAATAAATTCTCATCAAACTTACCATTCTCAACTGTTAAAATAATAGATTCGCCGCTCTTAACCTCAGAAGTAGGTCTTACCTGTAAAGAGATAGCTGTACCACTAGCCAATGCATCATATTTAAAACTAGAATCATCTAGGTCTTTGATAATGCCGCTACCGGTAATTAAAACTTCATCAGTCTTAACTGTAGTGTTAGACTTACTTAATGAGTTTGAAGAAGCAGCCATTGCGTTCATTGGAATCATAGCAACTGTCATAACTGCTGCTAACGCAAGTGCAATTTTTCTTTTCATTGTTTTTTCCTCCTTATGAAAAATAAATGTGTAGAGGCATAGCATAATCGCCTCATTTACAAAAGTATTATAGCATTACACGCCTGACTAGTCAACATTTTTTTTCAAATGTAATATTACTGTAACATTTGCTTATTGACCACTAGGTGTCTTGCTTGATTAACAATATATCATCTTTTTTACCTAAAATCAAGGGGTTTGGGGCAACTGTAAATTGACTGTAATATTTGAGATGTTTAAGTAACAAGGATAAATCTTTACGAAATATTACGAAAAACTTATGAAATAAAAATATGGTTTTCTTCTATAATATGAGTAATTTATTATAGGTAGATTTACTTTTTTCTTTTTTTGTGATATAATCATACATAAAACAGAAAAGGAGCTGAACTTATGGAAAAGGTTTTAGGTGAAGTGGGAGAGGTTATTAATAAAGATGGAAATAACCTTGTTGTTAAAATGCAAAGAACTGAAGCCTGTGCAAAATGCAGAGCCTGCAGTGCAGGTATGAAAAAAGAAGATATGATAATAAAAGCTGAAAATATTTGCAATGCTGAAATCGGCAATAAAGTTGACGTAGTTTTGGACAACGCCAACTTTATGAAAGCTACACTTATAATGTATGGTATTCCTTTTATCGCTTTTATGATAGGTGTTTTCGGCGGATATTATGGTGCCGTTAATACAGGTATTAAAAACGGTGAACTTATAGGAATAGGTGCAGGTATTGTACTTGTAGTCATAACCTACATTATTATTCATTCACAGGAATATAGATTTAAAAACGGAAAATTTGTGCCAAAGGCTATTAAGATTGTGGAATAAATAACAGCATGGGCTAACCCCTATGCTGCTATTTATTTAAGGATTTATCTTTATTAACAATATTTTCCACAGCTCTTACAACGCCGGCTGTAAACTTATACTCCTCAAGGGTACAAAGTCCTTCAATAGTAGTTCCTCCGGGAGAACACACCTTATCCACAAGAACTTGGGGATGTTCATCACTTAATGAGAGATAATATGCGCTGCCCTCAACAGCAGATGCGGCAATATCTATGGCAAGCTTTTTATTCATACCCATTTTTTGTGCACCTCTTGCCAGAGCATCAATAAAGGCATAAACATAAGCAGGTGAACAGCCTGCAATAGCAGAAAATACAGAAAACCGGGTTTCGTCTACTTCCATAACATTTCCAACACAAGCCATAATATTTTTTACAAAATCATATTCTTCATCACTAACCATATTATTTCTGCAAATTGCAGTTGTAGATTTTCCCACAGCAGCATTCACATTAGGCATAATTCTTACAATCTTAACATCAAAACCAAACATAGACTTAATGCTGCCGATTGTAAGTCCCGCCGCCATAGATACTATAATACTGTTCTTTTCTTTAGCTATATCCTTTATTTCATTAATTACTTCTTTAAACATATTAGGCTTAACAGCAAGGAATGTAACTTCCTGAACTGCATTACAATTATTTTCACAGGCTGTAATGCCCGCCATATTTTTAAGAGCAGTTCTATTTTTTCTTGAAACATAAATATTATAAGCATCGATATCAACAAGCTTGCTTATAATAGCACCACCCATATTTCCTGCACCTATAAAACCTACATTTTTCATTTCAAACATCTCCTTAACTTAAAGAAAGCATTGTATTAAGACTAATCTTAGCTTCATCTGCCGTCTTTTCATCAACTGTAATCTGTCTGTGATAATCTCCCTTTAAAATTTCCTCAAGATTTTCACATAAATTTTCAAGAGTAGTTTTATTCATATTAGTGCATACACTTGCCGTATCAAGAATTTTAATATCCCTGTCAGTAAATTTTTCCTTCAATCTCTTAACAAGATTAAATTCCGTACCGACAATCCATTTAGAACCCGGCTCACTGTTTTCAACAGCCTTAATAAGATACGTTGTAGAACCTGCACCATCACAAAGTTTAACTACTGACTTCGGACATTCCGGATGAACAATAATTTTGGCATCTGGATTAGCCCTTCTTGCTGCTTCAACTGTTTCGGTATTAATTTTGTGGTGAACGTGACAAAAACCATTCCAAAGTATCATTTTAACCTCTTCGGGCTTACATTCATAAATAAGTTTTTCTGTTTTTTGGTCATATAAAGCTAAATATTTTTCATCAATACCAAGAGCAATTGCTGTATTCTCTCCTAAATGCTGATCAGGAAGGAAAAGAATTTTATCCTTTACACTAAAGCCCCATTTAACAACTTTTTCAGCATTGCCTGATGTAACTGTTGTACCCCCATGAACACCGCAAAAAGCTTTAACCTCTGCCTTTGAATTAATATATGTAATAGGACAAATGCTATTGCCAAGCTCTTTTGTAATAATATCCCAAGCCTTTTCAGCACTTTCTCTGTCAGCCATATCAGCCATAGGACAGCCGGATGTTAAAGCCGGCAAAAACACTCTCTGATAGTCCTCTGAAAGTATATCTGCAGTTTCAGCCATAAAATGAACTCCACAAAAAACAACATATTTTGCCTTTTTGTTTTCCTCTGCTATCTGAGCAAGCCTTAAGCTATCACCTACAGCATCTGCAAGCTCAACAATTTCATCTCTCTGATAATGGTGAGCAAGAATTAACAAATCCTCACCTAACTGACCCTTTATTTCCTTAATTCTGTTTATCATTTCTTAATTGCCTCCCTGCTTAAAAAACTTATGTCCAACGGTTTAACTCCATTTGTAAGTGAACCAAGGGAAATAACACTTATGCCACAACCCTTAAAGCCTGAAATTGTATCAAGGGTAATTCCTCCCGATGCTTCAGTTATAATATAAGAAGGAACAAGTTTTTGAAGTTCCTTAATTTCATCCGGAGTTCTGTTATCAAACATAATAACATCAGCACCTGCATTGACAGCCTCTATAACCTGTTCTCTCGTTTCCGTTTCTACTTCAACCTTAACCATATGACCAAGCTGACTTTTTACCTTTTTAACGGCATTTGTAATACCTCCTGCAAAAGCAATATGATTATCTTTAAGCATTACTCCGTCATAAAGAGCATAACGATGATTAAAGCAGCCACCCTTTGTAACAGCATACTTTTCAAACATTCTTAAACCGGGATAAGTTTTTCTAGTATCCACAATTTTAATTGAAGAATCATCAAGAGCAGTAACAAGCTTATTACCCATAGTTGCAATACCACTCATAAGCTGCATTAAATTAAGAACAACTCTTTCAGCAGTAAGCAATGTTGATACCTTACCTTCAACTTCTGCAATTTTATCACCATTTTTGACAAACTCTCCATCTTTTTTAAGCACATTTACTGTGTAATCATTACTGAAAAAAGAATATGTAATATCTATAACATCTGTGCCGCATACAATACCATCATCCTTTGCCAAAAAGTATCCATTTCCTCTTATATCATCACCAAAGACAAGATTTGCGGATAAATCACCTGTTCCGACATCTTCTTTTAAATATGATGCAATTAATTCCTTAGCAAGCAGCCTGTTCATTATTTTTCCTCCTTTGCGGAAACAATTATATATTGAGAAAAGTTTATCATAAAACAAAAGTTTTTTCAATAGTAAAAAAAATAAACCGCAGACATAAATCCTACGGTTCATTTTTGCGTATATGCTAAAATACTTTGTAACAAATTATTTAGATGCCAAATAATCATTAATATCCTTTAATAAAGCATCAACATCCATACCATGTACCATACAAGCCTCTTCAAGAGTTTCTCCCTGAGAAGATGGGCAGCCTATACAGTGCATACCTGCATTCATAAGAATAGGAATAATACCTCTGTCAATTAAAATTAACTCACCAATAATAATATCCTTAGTAACTGTCTGTGCCATAATAAATTTCTCTCCTTTATAAATTAAAAATCATTTTTAATAATTTTCATATCAGCAATAGGGAAGTATCTGAAAATAGCCTTTCCCTGCATAAAAGATTCAGGAACAAATTTATTGCTCCAAGCTCTTGAATCAGCAGAATTGTTTCTGTTATCACCCATCATAAAATAGCAATCTTCATCAAAAAGCCCATCTCCGTCTTTATCATAAAGTTCAGTATTTTCTATATTGTCTGAAAAATTACTTAAACTGTCACCCTTTTTAGGTACATTGTAAACTTCATCTTTAGTAACCATATTACCATTGACAAAACTGTCAATTAAAGGTTCTGTACTGTCATTTATATAAATCTCATTATCAATTATACTTACCTTTTCTCCGGGTAAACCAATAACTCTCTTGATATAAAGGGTTTTTGGCTCATCAGGATACTTGAATACTGCTATGTCATATCTTTCAGGTGTTTGAATATAATACTCAATTCTGTTTGCAATAATTCTATCTCCTGTCATAATTGTTGTTTCCATTGATCCTGAAGGAATAACAGCATTAACAATAACAAATTTTGTAATAAGAAAAGCAACTACTACGGAAAAAACTATAGTATAAATCCAACTTAAAATTTCCTTTAAAAGACTTGGCTTTTCTTTTATATCCATATCATTTTCATATTTATAATTATCCATATACTATCTTTTCCTCCAATCATAGGGATTATACTTATAATACAACAATTAAATGATATTGTCAATAAAGGGTTTTTGAATTTGCTTGAAAGTTTTGTGCCTCGACGGCAAAACTTTCAAGACTGTTTAGCGCGGCTATAAATAGTCATTTATAGAGTTTGTATGCCCAAAATGCAACTACATTTTGGGCATACAAACATTAATTTATCTCTCTTAAAACCAACCTTTACATTAAAAAAACCTGCTTAAAAAAGCAGGTTTTAAAAGGCGACACCCAGATTTGAACTGGGGATCGCGGAGTTGCAGTCCGATGCCTTAGCCACTTGGCTATGTCGCCATATAAACACTCTATAAAGAGTGATGACTCGTAGGGGAATCGAACCCCTGTTTCAGCCGTGAGAGGGCCGCGTCTTAGCCGCTTGACCAACGAGCCATTAAATAAAAAAACTCCCCGAGTAGGGCTCGAACCTACGACCCATCGGTTAACAGCCGATTGCTCTACCACTGAGCTATCGAGGATTATAGTCAGTTGTCACCAACAAAATTATTTTACCACAGTACAAAATAATTGTCAAGGAAAATTTTATTTTTTTATAACAAAATTTTCTACAAAATATACTGAGGATAAAAAAAGAACCCCGAACCAAATTCGAAGCCCTCCTTTAAAAACTGCCCGGAACCGGAATCGAACCGGTACGGGATTTAACTCCCGCAGGATTTTAAGTCCTGTGCGTCT
>DBGCRA010000036.1:0-12707 GCA_048359195.1 Candidatus Gallispira sp. | reverse complement strand
TTTATAGTTGTTTTCTCAACTTATCCTTGTTTATTAGGAATTAATCTTTGGGATTGAGTTTATTTTCGTTAAGTTATTTAGTTTTCAATGTTCTAACGCCATCACCGTGACAGCTTATTTATTGTATCACAGCTTTTAGCTTTTGTCAAGAACTTTTTTAACTTTTTTCAAAGTTTTTTTGTCCTCACTGCTTCCTGACTTTATCGGTCACAGCTTAATTAGTTTAACACAGAGGCAACCTTTTGTCAAGAACTTTTTTAACTTTTTTCAAAGTTTTTGTCATCTCTTTTTATCAGAAGTGACAACTTCATAACTATACCATAGTTAAACCTATGTGTCAAGGACTTTTTTCAATTTTTACATTTTTAATTAAACCTTATATCTCTTATTACAATCTGCGGATTTATATATTCTTTATATACATTTACATCAAGATTAAACATTCCGCTAAAGCCTATAACCGCTCCATTAAGATTTTCACAATCAAAACCTGCCCCTTTAATTGCATCAACCCAAATATTGTAATTATTAAAATCCACAGCTTTTATTCTTTTTCTTCCGTCAGTTACCACAAAGGATACAATATTCCCTTCACTGCCCACAAATCTTATATCTACAGCTTTAACATTTTTAATACCATAGATAGGTCTTTCATTTGCTTTACCAAAAGGTGAAAGAATTTTAAGCTCATCTGAACTTTCCACAGTAATATCACTTAAATCCAGTATTGCCTCTGCCCTAAGAACAGATTCCAAATCATCAAGAGTCATACTGCAGTTATCATTAATTGTTTTTCTAAGTAAGTCAATATTTTCCTTTTTAAGGCTCAAACCTGCTGCCATAGTATGACCGCCAAACTTTGCAAGAATATCCTTAACTTCATAAAGCCCCTTAAACATATCATAATTTTCAACAGAACGACCCGAGCCCTTTACTCCATCTTCTCCCTTAGTCAGAACAATAGCAGGTCTGTCATATCTTTCCCTAAGTCTGCCGGCAATTATACCTGCAACACTTTCATGGGTATCTTCATCATATACTACAATTATTTTATCTTTTATAAATGAAGAACATTCAACTTTTTCAACTATTCTGTCAAAACATTCAAATGTTATAGTCTTTCTTTCTTCATTAAAATCATTAAGAGAAGAAGCAAGCTCTTTTGCTCTTTCACCACTTTCCGTTGTAAAAAGCTCAACCGCAATTTTAGCACTGTCAAGTCTGCCGCTGGCATTGATACACGGACCTATAACAAAGCCAATATTATAAGATGTTACAGTTTCAATATCCTTTAAATCAATAAGAGTTCTTAAACCTAAATTTGAGCTCCCCTCATTCATAAGAGCTATTCCTTTTGAGGCAATGGCTCTATTTTCTCCCGTCAAATCCACTACATCGCATATCGTGGCAACAGCTGCAAGCTCCATAAGCTCTTTTTTATTTTCAAGTTCAACACCTATATAATCATAAAATCCACATATAAACCTATAGCATAAACCGCCTGCACACATTTGAGTAAATAAATAGCCACAGTTTTGCATTTTTGCATCTATTACCGCATCTGCATTGGGAATAATATCCTTTTTAATACCATTTTCCATTTCAAAAGGAGGCTCGTGATGGTCTAAAACAACAACTTTAATGCCATCATCTACAGCAATGTCAATTTGTCTGTGAGCAGAAATACCGTTGTCACAGGTAATTATAAATTCAGCACCTTCATCAATAAGTTTTCTGACAGCTTTTTCATTAAGCCCGTAACCGTCCTCTACCCTATTAGGTATAAAATAGTAAACATCTGCACCAAGACCCTTTAACCCTTTGTACATAATAGACGTACTCATTACACCGTCAGCGTCATAATCACCATATATATATATTTTCTTCCCATTATTAACCGCCTCTTTAATAAGAGAAAAAGCTTCATTTACACCCTTTAAATTTCTTATATCCTCAAAAGGGTAATTGTCAGAATTTATGTACTTTTCAATTTCAGTCCTGTTTCTTATTTTTCTGTTATAAAGGGCATAGGCAAGAGGCTTTCCCGTTCCGTAAAAAGCCATAAGCTCGTCAGGGGCAACACTGCATTTTTTAACACACCATTTAGACATAAATTTAAACCTCACAAAAAATAAGGCTGTCCTTAGGACAGCCTTTTAATTATTATCTCTTATTCTTTACAGCTGTTTTACTCTGCTTTCTCTTAAAAGCTGCAGATGACAACAAGTACCAAATATTTCCTGCAATAAATACAGATGAATAAGTACCGCAAACTACACCAACACAAATTGGAAGAGCAAACTGTCTGATAGCGTCAACACCAAGAATATAAAGTGCAGCTACAGTAAAGAATGTAGTCAAGGACGTAAAGAGAGATCTTGTAAGTGTCTGCTTAACAGATGTATCCACAAGAGCCTCAAAATTATTTCTGCCAAGAGTCTTTCTGTTTTCTCTCACTCTGTCGAAAATAACGATAGTTGCATTAATAGAATAACCAAGAACTGTAAGTATGGCTGCAATAAAGTTATTGTTCATAGGAATTCTGAACAAAGCATAACTGCCCAAAACAATAAGCGCATCATGGCAAAGAGCAATAACAGCACTTGCACCTGTATTAAAGTCCTTAAATCTTATACTTACATAAATAAGCATACAAATGCAAGCAACAATTACAGAAAGAAAAGCATTCTTCTTCATTTCACCACTAATAGTACCACTTACGTCCTGAATTGTAAATGAATCCTGACCAATTCCGTACTTATCCATTAACGCCTGCTGAACCGCATTTCTTGTATCCATATCCAAAGACTTAGTCTTAACAAGCTTAGTAGTACCCTCTAAAGACTGAATCTGAGAAGGAGCCTCACCTGTAACACTCTTAACAATTTCAGAAACCTCATCATCAGTAGCCTCAGTACTTAAATCAACCTGAATTGAAGTACCGCCCGTAAACTGAATATCATAATTAAATGCACCATTACCACTTGCAGCGTTAAAAGCCATGGCAGCAATACCTGCGAGGATAATGACTACAGAAATAGCAATATAAATAAATCTATTCTTAACAATTTTCATAACATTAACCTCCTACTTACCGCCATAGAGCTTAGGGCTCTTAATACCAATGTTTACACAAGTATAAAGAAGAATTCTTGTAACCACCAAAGCAGTAAACATTGAAACAACAATACTCAAAATAAGCGTCTGTGCGAAGCCCTTAATAGGACCTGTACCTAACCATAAAAGCACACCACAGGCAATAAGAGTAGTGATGTTACCGTCAAGGATAGCAGATAAAGCCTTGCTGAAACCATTTTTAATAGCTGTCTTAACAGACTTGCCTGCATTTACCTCTTCTTTAATTCTCTCGAATATAATAACGTTAGCATCAACCGCCATACCTATACCAAGAATAAGACCGGCTACACCCGGTAAAGTAAGAGTAATACCAAATAAGCTCATAACAACAATATTAATAGCTGTATATGCAACAAGAGCAATATCAGCAAGTAAGCCCGGAACTCTGTATCTTATAAGCATAAATATAAGTACAAGGAAAATACCAACAGCACCTGCCTTAACAGATGTTGATAATGAATCAGCACCAAGTCTTGCACCGGTAGCATTATATTCAAGTGCTGTTAAGCTGAATGGAAGAGAGCCTGCTCTGATTTTAGCAGCCAAATCCTCTGCTTCTTCTGCAGTAAAGTCACCTGTAATTACAGCCTGTCCGTTAGTAATTGCATTCTGAACTGTTGGAGCAGAGATGCACATATCATCCATATAAATACCAATCTGCTTACCAATATTATTGGCAGTTGCATTTGAAAATGCCTGAGCACCTGTACTGTCAAAATTAAGAGTAACAACAATAGCGTTATTCTGATATGCCTTATCGGCATCAGCAACATTTTCACCGTCAACCAAAACATCACCCGGAGTACCGTCATCATTCATAGCTCTGAATGTAAGGTGAGCTGCTTCACCGATTTCCTGAACAACAGCAGCAGCATCCTCAACACCCGGGATTTCTACTCTGATTCTTCTGTCGCCTTCCTGAGAAACCTCTGCATCATAGTAACCCTTGTAATCTACTCTCTGCTGAAGCATGGATACAGCAGCAGCCATTTCGTCCGCTGTAGGAGTACCCTCCTTCTGTGCCTCATAAACGATGTAAACACCGCCCTTTAAATCAAGACCCTGCTTAATGTTCTTGTAGCTGCCATAGCCGATTCTTTCTTCAGTAGTAGTTTCTGAAGTTTCACCCTCTGCAGCAGTTTCACCTTCTGTAGCAGTTTCACCCTCTGCAGCAGTTTCGCCCTCTGCAGCAGTTTCACCTTCTGCAAGAGTTTCGTCCTCTGCAGCAGCCTCTGTAGTTGCAGCAAGCACAGCTTCAAGCTGACCATTTTCATTAGTTACAGGTTCACCATTTTCATCAGTAGCAATCTCAAGCTCCACAGCATCATCACTACTTGATGAAACGCCGGTGCTTGGAACATTACCAATGCCAAGAACTGCAACAGCAACAAGTCCTACAGTAATGACAAGCACCAACAAAAGAATAAAAACATTCTTACCTTTCATTTATCTTTCCTCCTTAAAAATATCTAACAAATATTATAGCTTTTATACCACAGTATGTCAACAAAATTTTGCTTTTTTCATACAATATTGTGTATTTTCACTAATTATTCTTCACTCTCTAAAGCCTTAATCATAATAGCACACTCTATTCTCTTCTTCTGCATTTCACAGCCAATTTCATAAGGTGTAATAAGATCTCCGTGAGAATTGTAGGAATTTGCAACACAGCCACCCGAACAGTAGAACTTAGCCCAGCAGTTTTGACACACAGGTTTATTGTAAACATTACACTGTTCAAAATCCTTGCGTATGGAAGTTTTTTCAACTCCCGTGTCAACTGTGCCCATTTTAAATTGTTCCCGGCCTACAAACTGATGACATGGATACAGGTCACCTGTAGGTGTAACAGCAAGGTATTCCGTGCCTGAGCCGCAGCCTACCAATCTTTTTGTAACACAAGGTCCGCCTGTAAGGTCTATCATAAAGTGGAAGAAATTAAACCATTGTCCATCTTTTCTTCTTTTAATAATATCCTTTGCAAGCTGTTCGTATTCTGCAAAAATCTCCTGCAAATCCTCCTCCTGAATTGCATAATCCTCAGCAGGGTCAGCTACAACAGGCTCAACGGAAATCTGCTTAAAACCTAAATCGGCAAGATGAAGAACATCCTCGCCAAAATCAAGATTATGTCTTGTAAAAGTACCTCTCACATAATAATCCGTCTGATTTCTGCTGTCAGCAAGCTTTTGGAACTTAGGCACAATATTGTCATAGGAACCCTGACCTCCTGCCCTTGGACGCATTCTGTCATGAACATCCTTACGACCGTCAATACTTAAAACAACATTGTGCATATTTTTATTAATATAATCCATAATTTCATCATTAAGCAAAATACCGTTTGTTGTAATTGTAAATCTGAAATTCTTGCCATACTCCTTTTCAATGCTGCGTGCATATTCCACAATGCCCTTTACAACATCAAAATTCATTAAAGGCTCACCGCCGAAAAAGTCAACCTCAAGGTTTTTTCTCTTACCTGATGCCTTAATAAGGAAGTCAATAGCTTTTTTACCGACTTCAAGGCTCATAAGCTCCCTTTTCCCGTGATACTCACCCTCCTCGGCAAAGCAATACTTACACTTTAAATTGCAGTCATGGGCAATGTGTAAGCAAAGTGCTTTAACAACAGGGTCACGTCTTTCAATTAAAGGAATAACCTCTTTATAAATATCCTCGGAATAAATAAGCTTTTCATTTTCAAGCTCCTGAATTTCAGTATATGCCTCCTTCAGACTTTCCTCGCAATATTTATCCTTAAGCTTTAATACAATTTCTTCTAAAGGTAATTCCTTATAAAAATCCAATACATCATAAACAATCTCATCAACAACGTGAACAGCACCGCTGTTTACATCAAGCACAATGAAAAGACCGTTCATTGAATACTTATGTATCATAAAATTCACCTTTCATAAAAAATAAACACACAAAAATTAAGCTAAGCAATTAATTGCTTAGCTTAATTAAAGCTTAAAATCTTATCTGTTTTCACAAGCCTGATTAGCTACTGTACATGAAGTCTTGCAAGCTGACTGGCAAGAAGTCTGGCACTCTCCGCAGCCACCCTTAGCAACAGTATTCTGGAGTAACTTTGTGTTTAAAGTCTTAACGTGCTTCATCGTAATATCCTCCTTAAAATAAAATAACTTGGTAACATTATATCATATAAAAATTTATAATGCAAGCATTTTGCTTATTAGATAAACAAGAAATTTACTTTTTAATCACCATCATCTTGTTACCATTTTTTTGAAATTCATATTCGGTTTTCAATAATTTTACATCATAATCTTTAGAAAAATAATTTTTTACATTATCAATTAATTCAGTTTTACTGCCGTCCAAATCGCAAACAGGGAAAATTCTTATTTCTCTGCACACCCTAAGCATTTCTGAAATTGCCTTAATATGAAAATCATATCCCAAATCTGTATACATCAAAAGAAAATGAGAACTTAAACCTATATCATAAGTATTGTCCTCTGCATTTATTTTATCGGGCAAATTATGATAAATATATCTTCCCTCTGCCTTACCTTTTTCAAAATCATCAAGAAACATACTCATTGCTAACATTCGTATTTTTTCCAATTCATCAAGGCTTTTAATATTTTTCCATACATAATTATCCTTATTTTCCTTCATCTGCTCCATTACAATACTGCGAACTTCCTCAATGCGGTTTTGTAATTCATCTTTGGAAAACCGATAAACAATATCATAGGAGGTAACATCTGCACCCATTTTATGTACTTCTAAGTTAAAGCTTGCAGGACCATCACCAAAGCCTGCTATTTTCTTTTGCAAATCCTCATCGGTCAGCATAAACATAGCTTTATATTCACTAAAGTTTCTGCCCCATGGGACAACGTTGTTTAATTTAAATGCCATAGCCTTACCTCAGTTAATAACACGTATTATTTTTTTGACTTATATATTTTATACAAGGTATCATTTAATTCATTTAAAACATTTAAGTGCTCATAAATTGCCAAGAAAACAGCACTTAATACACCGCATCCAATCCATGTATATAACATAACAGCATAATTATAAGTTTCCACTGTGTGTTTATAAGTATATCCTGCAACAGTTATATTGGAATATACATTTCCCAATATAAGCCCGCCAATAAAACCAATTAATAAAATTGCAATCGATAAGTATTTAAAAAATTTAATAATAGGATTATCCAAATAATCGTTTGTTATTGTAGTTTTACTATAGCTGCTGTTTATAATATCAGTAATTGACTTTGAACTTTTATTATCAGTATCTGAATTAATTTCTCCTGACAGCATAGCAAGTTTATAAATATGCTTACAGGGTAATTGCCTGTTTTGGAAATCTTCACAAGTACATGAATCTAAAGTTGTTTGATATTCTTCATTTTCTTTTTCATAAAAACAGGCAACTTTAGATGTATTATCAATAGTATATTTCATATCACTGTTTTTAGCTTCATAGAACCTATTTAATTGTTCAATATCCTCATGAACAGAACTATCCCATTTGCCAAAATTAATTTTTTTCATAAAATTCTCCTTCTCAAAATAATTCAGTGCAGCTTCCTACTCAAAGCTCTTTTCACAAGTCTCATTTACACTTTCCTCGCATGAACGCATAGCATAAATTGTTTTTTGAATTAAATCACTTAATTCCCAGCCAAGCATTTGAGCACCTTTTTCAATTACTTCTCTTGAACAGCCTGCTGCAAAGTTTGCACTCTTATATTTTTTCTTAACTGATTTTACTTCCATATCCTGAACACTTTTAGAGGGACGCATTAATGCAGCCGCCCATATTAAACCTGTAAGCTCATCGGCAGCATAAAGAACCTTTTCCATTTGATGCTCAGGCTTAATATCAACAGTTATATCATATCCATGACTGCACACAGCGTGAATAATATCCTCGCCTACACCGCCTTCTCGCAAAAGTTCAGGTGCCTTTATGCAATGCTCATCGGGATACATCTCAAAGTCAATATCGTGGAGAAGTCCCACAATTCCCCAATATTCAGCCTCATCACCATAGCCAAGCTCAGTTGCATACCATTTCATAACGCCCTCAACAGTTAAAGCATGCTGTAAATGAAAGGGCTTCTTGTTATATTTTATTAAAAGACTGTATGCCTTATCTCTTGAAATATAATCCTTCATTTATATCAATCTCCTTGCTAAAAAACATTATCTGTGGGTTTCTATATCCTGTTCCAATATTGCACCGCTATTAACGTCGATTTTGTACTCATATTCAGTATTATTTACTAAAAATTCAACTTCATAAACCGTTCTGCCATCATCATTATCAATATATGAATGAATATATTTTACATCACTTCTTGAAACTCCCCCACTTTTAAGGGCAATACTTTCAGCCTCGGCAGCAGTTATATTATAAGCTGTGTCTGAACTGCTGTTTTTATTGCCGGAATTCTTGTTTTTATATTCAATGTCAGTATCCAGAATTCTGCCTGTACTGCTGTCAATTTCATAATCATATTCCTTGTTATCATATACAAATTCGATTTCATAAACAGTTCTTCCGTCATCATAGTCCATTTTTGCCTTTTTAAAATCAGCATCAGTTAATCCTGCATCATTTAAAGCAATAGTTTTTGCCTGCTCTAACGTAATACTGCCCTCAGTCGTTGTATTTCCGCTATATGGGCTAAGTACAACCTCATATTTTTTACTCTTATAAGTAAGTACAAGCTTTGCGCCATCACCGCTTTCTTCAACTACAATATTATAATTATCGGCAACACATATTTGTACAAATCCCAAGACAAGCATACAAACAACAATTGTAATAATAACATTTCTAAACACCTTCATAATAATACCGCCTCTCTTTAAAAATTTTTATGGTTAAACATTAAACACATATTTAGGAAGTTAAAATTTCCTGCTTCTATGCTACTTTCATTATAACATTTGAAAGTTAATATTACAAATTAAAAATTCAACCGGAAATTTATCTTAAACTACTTACAAACTCTTTAACCTTATCCAAATCCCCATTACTTTCAAATATATTTCTTACAATGGCAGAGCCAACAATACAACCGTCAGCATAAGCCTCAAAGCGGTCAATATCCGCCTTGCTTGAAATACCAAAGCCAATACAGGCAGGAGTATCGGTATACTTTTTAACTTCCTTAACAAAGCCCTCTACTCTGTTGTCAAATTCCTTTCTTACGCCTGTTACACCCATAGATGAAACGCAGTATACAAAGCCTTTAGCCTCCTTAACAAGTTTAGGGATTCTATGACCTGATGTAAGTCCCACAAGAGGAATCATATAAATTCCCGTACCCTCTAAAAGGGGCTTAAACTCGTCATACTCCTCATAAGGTAAATCAGGAACAATAAGACCGTCAATATCAGCCTTAATACAGCCATCTAAAAACTTCTCCTTGCCAAAGCCTATAATAGAGCTGTAATAAACCATAATAACAAGAGGGATTTCACTTTTCTTTCTTACATTTTCAGCTATCTTAAATGTATCGGCAAGTCTGTAACCGCCAGCAAAAGCTCTTAAGCCTGCGGCCTGAATAACAGGGCCGTCAGCAAGAGGGTCGGAAAAAGGAATACCAAGTTCAATAATATCAGCTCCTGCCTCTTCAAGAGCAAAAACCAGCTTTTCAGTCATTTCAACAGAAGGATCACCTGAACAGATATAAGGAATTAAAGCCTTCTTACCCTCTGCTTTCAAACTTTGAAATTTTTTATCTATTCTATTCATAATTAAATCTCCTTTCCAAGATACTTGGCAACAGTATGAACGTCCTTGTCACCACGACCTGATAAATTAACAACAATAATCTTGTCCTTACTCATAGAAGGTGCCTCCTGAATAGCCTTAGCAAGAGCATGTGAGCTTTCAATAGCAGGCATAATACCCTCATATTTACAAAGAGCCTTAAAAGCCTCAATGGATTCATCATCGGTAACGGAAGTATATTCAACTCTTCCAATATCCCTTAAATAAGCGTGTTCAGGGCCGACACCGGGGTAATCAAGACCTGCACTTATTGAATAAACAGGCTTAATAAGACCGTCCTCATTCTGTAAAAGAACAGTTTTCATACCATGGAGAACACCAACTCTTGATTCGGGAGAAAAGGCAACAGCATGCTCACCTGTTTCAATACCGTGACCTGCTGCCTCAACACCAACAAGCTCAACCTCCTTATCATCAACAAAAGGATAGAACATACCAATAGAGTTAGAACCACCGCCAACACAGGCATACACTCTGTCAGGAAGTCTGCCCTCTGCTTCAAGCATCTGCTTTTTGGTTTCATCACCGATAATTCTCTGGAAATCCCTTACCATTGTAGGATATGGATGAGGTCCAACAGCAGAGCCTATAATATAAAATGTGTCCTCAGCTTTTGCTGCCCATACTCTTATAGCCTCGTTTGTAGCATCCTTCAATGTACCTGTACCGCTTGATACAGGTACAACCCTTGCACCTAAAAGCTCCATTCTGAAAACATTTAATTTCTGTCTTTCAATATCCTCAACACCCATATATACTTCACATTCCATACCAAAGAGTGCAGCAACTGTGGCAGTTGCAACACCGTGCTGACCTGCACCTGTTTCGGCAATAACCTTAGTCTTGCCCATATGCTTTGCAAGAAGAGCCTGACCGATAGCATTGTTAATTTTATGAGCACCTGTATGATTTAAGTCCTCTCTCTTTAAGTAAATCTTAGCACCGCCAAGTTCCTTAGTCAGTCTTTCAGCATAATATAATGAAGAAGGTCTTCCTACATACTGCTTCATATAGTACATATAGTCATTTTTAAATTCTTCACTTGAGCAGTAAGCCTTATATTCTCTTTCAAGCTCCTCAAGAACACTCATTAAAGTTTCGGGAACAAACTGTCCTCCATATATACCAAAATCCTTATTTAACTCCATTTCCGTCAATCCTTTCCATAAATTCTTTAATTTTATTATAATTCTTAAAACCATCAGTTTCAACAGATGAGCTTAAATCCACAACATCAGGCTTAACCATTTCAACAGCCGACAAAATATTTTCCTTATTTAATCCGCCGGCAAGAACCGTAAAATGATTTTTACTGAAATCCTTAGCAATATTCCAGTTAAATGCTTCACCTGTGCCGCCATATTCATTAGCCTTGTATTTATCAAGAACAAATCCATTGGCATTGGTAAAACTGTCTGCTTCCTTAATACTATCCTCATTTTTAACACGTATAGCCTTCCAGACTTGAGTACATATAGCACCGCAGTCCTCGTTGCTTTCGTCAGAGTGAAGCTGACAAATATCAAGTCCCACAGCCCTCGCAATTCCATTTATTTTTTCAGCCGATGTTTCAGTAAAAACACCTACGGTTTTAATATCCTCTCTCAAGGCATTTTTAATTGCAACAGCCAGTTCAACTGTTACCTTTCTTTTCGTATTTGCAAACACTAGACCTGCATATTTAATATTTTCAAACTCATTTACCATTAAGGCATCCTCAACACGCCTTAATCCACAGATTTTAACATCCATAAGCCTCTTTAAACTCCTTAGCCTTAGCCTTTATATCATCGCATTTCATAAAACTTTCACCAACCAATATACCATTTATGTTTGCTTTTTTCAATATCCTTATATCATCAGCAGTGTGAATGGAGCTTTCACTTAAAACAATCTTATCCTTCGGAATAAGCTCCCTAAGCCTTACAGTAGTATAAATATCCTCAGTAAAATCCTTTAAGTTCCTGTTGTTTATGCCTATAATATCAGCTCCTGCCTCTAAAGCAAGTTCTATTTCCTCTTTATTGTGAGTTTCAACCAAAGGCTCAAAGCCAACACCTCTTGCAATATTTATGTACTCTCTTAAAATTCTTTTGTCATTTAATATTGCCGCAATAAGAAGAATAGTTGAAGCTCCAAGCTCCCTTGCCTCAAAAATCTGTAAAGGACTTATTACAAAATCCTTTCTCAAAAGAGGTAAAGCAACATTTTTATGAATTTCCTTTAAATATTCGGGGCTTCCCTGAAAAAACTTTTCTTCAGTCAATACGGATATTGCATCAACACAAGCCTCATACTCCTTAGCAATTTCAACAGGCTTAAAATCAGGCTTTATTAAACCTCTTGAAGGCGATGCTTTTTTTACTTCACCTATAATGGAAAGCCCCGGTTTTAACATAGCCTCCTTAAAGCTTGCAACAGGCTTTTCCATAGCATTGTAAAGTCTTTTTGCATCAAAGGTATATTCACTTTTTAAGAGATATTCTTTTTTTACGCTTACTATTTCATCAAGTATCATATTAAAATTTCCCCTTTACAAAATTCTCTACAATCTTCATTCCCTCAGGTGTGTTAATACTCTCGGGGTGAAACTGTAAGCCAATAACATCATATTCCTTATGCTTAACCGCCATTATTTCACCCTCTGCCATAGCCGTTACCTCAAGACAATCGGGAACAGTGTCAGCCTTTACTGAAAGGGAATGGTATCTTGCAACCTGCATAGGATTTGGACAGCCCTCAAATATGCCCTTGCCGTTATGCTCCATAAA
>DBGCRA010000035.1:0-30518 GCA_048359195.1 Candidatus Gallispira sp. | reverse complement strand
AAAAAGCCAAAAAGAGAGGTTTAGACCTCTCGCTGCCTGAAAAGGTCATTGATAAACCGGCAAGAGGTGAAAAAACTTGAAGAAAAATATAATGACCATTTACTTGTAAGTAATTATGCAGGGTATAAAGAATTTCATATCAGACCTGACTGGTTATTGATTTATAAGATTGAGAATGAAATTCTTGTGCTTACCTTATCAAGAACGGGTTCACATTGGGATTTGTTTTAGGACAGTTTAGACTGTCCTTTTCTAATACCTAAAAATAAGGGGTTCTTTGTCAACTGGTGTGGTTGATAAAGAACCCTTATATTTGCGATTAAATGTAATCCTCTCTTGGCGGAGTGAATACGTCTATAACATTGCCCGCTTCAATGACCTTGAGCGAATGAATCCGGTTGCATGGGATAGAGTAGGTATCCCCCGCAGTCAATTCATATGTTTTATTTCCGATTGTAAGTTCATACCGTCCTGAAATAACGTAGCCACTCTGCTCATTGGGATGTTGGTGTGGCGATGCATAATTGTCTGCCTCGTAATTCATTTTGGTGACTTGTGATTTTTCTCCCAGTGCAAGGGAATCCAGTGATACTCCCTTAAATACCCTTTTTACAGCATCCTCTCTTTTTACAACTATTTTCAACTTCGTTGCTTCTTTCTCTTTTATATATTCAAATGCAATATCCCCTCTGGCGTATTCGTAATCGTCAAGTTTAATTTCTTTAAAGCCATGTTTTTTATAAATATGCAAAGCGGGCTTTAGCTTACTATTTGAAAGGATGAACAACCTCTCTGCCCCATGCTCTAGTGCCCATTTCATAGATGCTTCAAACACAGCACTCCCCGCTCCTTTGTGTGGAACATTTTTATTTGAACCAAGCTTACATATTTCCCAAGTCGTTCCCTCCATTGGCATTGCCATACAGGTTGCAAGGGCAATATCATTTTCAATAGCGAAAAATATCATAGCTCCCGCTTCCATTTCTTCGTCAATTCTTTCAAAAGTTTCTATATCATGTTCTTCTAAAAAACCAAAATTTGAAACAATCCAGTCCTTGTTAAACTCAATAAAATCCTTCCTGTATCTTTCTTCAAACGGTATTACTTTCATATCAACATTCCTCTTTTCCTAAAATCGAAATCACCATGTTTAACGCATCGCATAATTTATTGCATTCATCAGAATTTAAACTCTTGACCTGTGATTCTATCTGCTTATTCGTTAAAGTAATTAGCTGTTCTGTTTCTTTTTTTCCTATTGCAGTCAAGGTAATTTTTACCATTCTTTTATCATCGTCTGATTTTACTTTTTCAACCAGACCTCTCTTGCAGAAACGCTGAATAAGTCTGCTTAAATAGCTTTTGTCAATATGCAATGCTTTTACAATATCGCTTTGGATACATATGCCATGCATTTTGATTTCAAATAAGATTCTTGTTTCTGCTATGGAATAATCACTGTCCATATAGCCCGAATTTAAAAACCCCATATTGACGGTATAAAAACGGTTAAATTTTCTTATTTCTTCAATTACTTTGTCATAAACATTCATATCTTCTCCTTTCGTCCAAAAAAAGTTGACATCGTCCACTACATAGTATATCATAATTAGTGGACTTTGTCAACCTTTTGGTCGGTTTTTCATTCTCAAAATTATTACTTTTATAAACAACTAAAGGAGCTATAATACATAGATATTTTCGCTATTCAAAATCTCCCTCGCACAAGCCCTTATGTTATTCATTCTTCCTGTCCATTATAGGGCGTTTTCCGCTTTTAGCTGCTCGTTGCCCTGTGACTGTTTCATTTGCTCTACGAGCCTTTCAAAGAGTTTCCGCGCCTGTGTATCAATCTCTGCAAGGTATGTATTCAGCCTGCCGTTTGTGAGCAGATTGATGTATGTACCTTTGTGATATTCTTTTAGATAACGCAAGTGCCGCTGTCCCCATATGCCTATTTCCTTTGTGCTTCTTATAGACAAATCTGTCATAATTTCAGAAACTTGTTCTTGTTCCACTCAAATAATCTTCAACAGCTGATATTTTTTCTTCAAATGAATATTTAGTTTTTCTTCCCATAAAAATACCTCCAAAGTAGATTTTGGTTATTTACCTTGTCTACTTTAGAGGTATCATATCACATAATCAGGTGTTTTTCAGCATTTATTTTAAAGGTTAATAAAATATTCCATAATCTTATGACCGTTTTCAATAAATATTCCGCTTGCCCTAGCACCCTCTTCGGTAAATTCACCTCCAATAGTAGGGTTACTCTTTTTATAAATAAGGAATGGAATAGGGTCATTTGTATGTGTTTTAAGGCTTAATGGAGTAGCATGGTCGGGCATAATCAATACCTTGTAATCATCATACTGTTCAAGAGCCTCTAAAACAGGTCCTAAAATCTTTTCGTCTATAATTTCAAGAGATTTCTTTTTGTTTTCAATTTCATATCTGTGACCGCACTCATCGGGAGCTTCAACGTGAACATAAACCAAGTCCTGACCGTTTGCAAACTCTTTAATTGCTGCCTCAGCCTTACCCTCAAAGTTTGTATCCATATAGCCTGTTGCTCCCGGAACGTGTACTACATTCATACCTGAAAATTTACCTATACCCTTTAAAAGGTCAACAGCGGAAATCATTGAGCCTTTTAAACCATACTTTTCAGTAAATGGCATAAGACTTGCTCTTACGCCTTCACCCCAAAGCCACATACTGTTGGCAGGTCTTAATCCCTTTGCTTCTCTTGCCTTGTTTACCGGATGATCCTTTAATAAATCATAAGATTTAACCATCATTTCATAAAGTTTCTGAGCATTTTTGTGAGTTGGTATGTATTCCTTTATAGGCTTGCCTGTAATATCGTGAGGAGGTGTTAAATTACCTACTTCAAGAGTACCATTGTTCCATATTAAGCAATGTCTGTAGCTTACACCGCTGTAAAGTTTAAATTCATCATTGCCTAAGTGATTTTCAAGATATTCAACAAGTTCCTTAGCTTCTTCCGTGCTTATATCGTCTGCACAGTAGTCAAGGATAGTCTTGTCCTCATAATTTGCCTCGTCTGATAATGTAACAAGATTACATCTGAAAGAAACATCTGTGTCCTTCATATCAATTCCTATTGAGCCTGCCTCAAGAGGAGATCTGCCTGTGTAGTAAACCTGTGGGTCATAGCCTAAAACCGAAAGGTTGGCAACATCACTGCCGGGCTTCATATTGTCTGCAACGGTTTTAACAAGACCGATTACACTTTTTTCTGCAAGTTTATCCATATTAGGTGTATTTGACGCACCCATTGGTGTTTTGTTACCAAGTTCAGGTACGGGATAGTCAGCCATACCGTCACATAATAATACCAAATATTTCATTTTTATCCTTCTTTCACTCAAATTTATACATTCTATTCTACCACATACTTAAAGAGTTAGCAACAACTTATTCATTTACTTTTTCCCACTCTTCATAAAGTTCCATAAGTTTTTCTTCAAAGTTTTCTTTTTCTTCATAAATCTCACGGGAACGCATAGAGTTTGTATAAACCTCCTCCGTGGCAAGGAGGGCATCAAGCTCTTCAATTTTACCTTCTGTTTCCTCAATTTCCTTTTCCAGCTTTTTTATTTGATTTTCTTTTTTTCTCTGCTGTGCCTGTATTTCCTTTTGTTTTTTCCAATCCAGTTTGTTTTCTGTTTCGGTAACGGTTTCCTGTACAGGGGCAGATACTTCATTTTCCGCTGACTTTTCAATATAATAGTCATAATTGCCAAGATAAATTGATGCTTTATCTTTGTTAAGTTCAATAATTTTACTTGCGGTTGAATTAATAAAATATCTGTCGTGAGAAATATATAAAACTGTACCCTCATAGTTTTGGAGCGCCTGTTCAAGTATTTCCTTAGAGTTAATGTCAAGGTGGTTTGTAGGCTCGTCCAGAATAAGGAAATTGGCGTTAGAAAGCATAATCTTGGCAAGGGCAACACGTCCCTTTTCTCCTCCGCTTAATGTACCTATTGTTTTAAACACATCGTCACCCGTAAATACAAAGGCTGCAAGTACATTTCTTATTTGTGTAATTGTAAGGTCAGGGTAGGTGTCTGAAATCTCGTCAAATATTGTTTTATTAAGATTTAGGTCAGCCTGTTCCTGATCATAATAGCCTATAATTACATTTGAACCAAGCTTAACACTTCCTTTTTTTGCCTTAAGCTTTGAAAGTATTATTCTGAAAAGTGTTGTTTTGCCTATGCCGTTAGGACCTATAAGGGCAGCCTTTTCACCCTTTTTAATATCAAATGTAATGTTGTTAAAAAGAGGAATACCGTCAAATGCCATTGCAAGGTCCTCAACAAAAAGTACATCATTTCCGCTTTCCTTTAATGGTTTTATTGTAAGACGTATTTTATCGGGAAGATTTTCGGGAGCAGATATTCTTTCAATTTTTTCAAGCTGTTTTTCACGGCTTTCTGCTCTTTTTATGGATTTTTCCCTGTTAAATTCTCTCAGCTTTTTAATTACTTCTTCCTGTCGTTTTATTTCTTTTTGCTGACTTATATACCGGTGATAGGCAATTTCTCTGTCTATCATTTTCTGCTGGGCATAATAGGAATAATTTCCGAAATATTCTTTAGCCTTTTTGTTTTCAAGCTCAATAACCTTTCCTGCAACCTTGTCAAGGAAATATCTGTCATGGGAAATAATAACTACAGCACCCTTATAGTTTCTTAAAAAGTCCTCAAGCCATTTAAGTGAGTCAATATCAAGGTGGTTTGTAGGCTCATCAAGAAGGAGAATATCAGGAGATTTTAAAAGTATTTTACCTAAGGCAACTCTTGTTTTTTGACCGCCTGAAAGCTCGTTTATGGTTTGTCCGCTTTCGTCATCGCTGAAGCCAAGACCCTTTATAACACCTCTTAAACGGCTCTGATAGCTGTAGCCATCCATTTCCTCCATTTTGTGGGAAAGCTCTGAATACTTAGTCATAAGAATTTCAAGCTCTTCACCGTTTTTTTTGGACATTTGTGTTTCCATATCCCTTAATTGCTGTTCAATGAGCATTATTGGCTCGAATACCGTAAGCAGCTCCCCATATATTGTTTTTGTACTGTCTATTTCAAGACTTTGTGAAAAATATCCCATTGCAGCAGATTTGGGCATAATAACTTCACCGCTGTCAAGGGAAAGCTCTCCTGTTATGATTTTGAAAAGTGTGGACTTGCCTGCACCGTTTACACCCACAATAGCTGCTTTTTCCTTTTCTTCAATATGAAATGAAATATTTTCAAGTATAACATCTGTACCAAATGCCTTTGATACATTATTAAGTGCCAATATCATATTACGACCTCCAAAGGTTAATCATTATTCATTGTAACAGAAAATGGCAATAAATTAAAGTAAAAAAGTCAAGATTGACAAAAAAAGATATTTCTTTTATAATAATAAAAAGGAATTGAAAAAAGGTGAATGAATTATGGACAAAACTGAAAAAGAAAAAATTTCTATAGCTGTCATAAAAAGACTGCCAAGATATTACAGATATTTGGGGGATTTGCTTGAGCATGGCATTACAAGAATTTCATCCGGTGACTTGAGCAGAAGAATGAATGTTACTGCATCACAGATAAGGCAGGACTTAAATAAATTCGGATGCTTTGGTCAAAGGGGCTATGGATATAATGTCGAGATGCTTTATGAAGAAATTAAAAAGATTTTGGGTCTTGACAGAGAATACAGCCTTATTATAATCGGTGCGGGTAATTTGGGACAGGCTCTTGCAAATTACAGCAACTTTAAAAAGAGAGGCTTTAATTTTATAGGCATATTTGACAATGATCCTGAAATTATAGGAAAAACGGCAGGAGATATAGTGATAAAAAATGTGTCTGAGCTTGAGCCCTTTTTAAGGTCACATAAGGTAGATATTGCCGTGTTGTCAATACCCAAAAATAATGCACCTCAGATTTCGCCTATTTTGGTTGAAAATGGTGTAAAGGGTATATGGAACTTTTCTCATATTGATTTGCACACTCCGGATAATGTTATAGTTGAAAATGTACATCTTACAGACAGCGTTATGACTTTATCCTATAAATTAAGTGAGCTTGATAATATGTAATGATAAGGAAGTCTTTGCTTTGCATGGACTTCTTTTTTTAATTTAATAAAAAGTTGTAAATTATTTAATGCTATGGTATAATTAAAACAGATTATTGTGTAAAGGTGGGTTTATATGAATAACAAAAGACAAAACAACTTAACAACATCAGATAAACTTATGGGTATATTTCTGTTTATAGTTGTTGCAGTAATTCCGCTTATTTGTAAGGTCAGCCAAATTGAGATAAGCGGTGAGGAATATAACATTATACGAAGCGGTTCAATGATTAATGATGTTTTTTCATACAGCAAGTCGGTGCTTATAATTACAATGGGAGTTATTATTGCTGTTTTTATGGCTTTTCAGATTTTAGGTGAGGACGGCTTTACAATTAATTTTAAATCAACACCTGTAATTCTTTGCGGTGTTTATATTCTTTTTGCTTTATTATCTGCCGTATTTTCGAAATATCACCACACTTCATTTTTAGGTATATCTGAAAGATATGAGGGCTTTTTTGTGTGGCTGTGTTATATGGTGTTTATGATAGTTGCTATGGCATTTGCCTCAGATAAAAAGCGTCTTAACTTTTTGCTGACAGGTTTTTTGCTTTCAGGAACTTTTTTGGGACTTATTGGTATATTTCAGTTTTTTGGTTATAATATTTTTTCAAGTGAGTTTTTCAGCAAAC
Organism: Candidatus Gallispira sp.; assembly: GCA_048359195.1. Lineage (GTDB taxonomy): Bacteria > Bacillota > Clostridia > Lachnospirales > CAG-274 > Gallispira. The sequence continues at coordinate 23,727 of DBGCRA010000035.1, read as the reverse complement.
TTATTATGGGTGATCTTTATACCGGTACGTCTTTGAAAATTAAGTTTGATTCAGTATTTGCCACTCTTTACAATCCTAATTGTGCAGGTATGTATTTTGGTATGATGTTTTCTTTTCTTGGTGTTTCAGCGGTACTTATGCCATTAAGAAATAAACTTAAGTGGGTATTTGCCGTACTTGCAGCAATACTTCTTGTTTGTGCCCTAGGCTCAAATTCCGTAGGCGGTTTGCTTGGTATTATGACAGGTGTTGCTTTTAGTGCCGTTGTATGTGTATGTTACTATGTTTTTGCAGTTAAGAGTAAAAAGGCAATAGGCTTTACTGTGGGAGGCATTGCTGCTGCAATAATTGCCTTGGTTGTTTTGTTTAATTCAAATGCGGTTATAATTCAAAAATTTAATGTTATTGCCGACGCTCTTAAAAATGGCAGTACTCTTTCAGAATCAGCAAGCTTTTATGAGGATGTTGAGGTTGAGGGTATGATTGGCAGGATTATTACAAAGGACGGAGAATATGCTGTTGACTATGCAAGGGAAGCAACAAAGTTTATGCATAACGGTAATGTTCTTGAGCCTGTAAGTGAAGAATCCATGGAAAAAGCAAATGGTACAAAGTATGTTTTCAATGAATCGGGTATGGACTGGGATTTATATCTTTATGAAAGCAGCGTAAATAATTTGTTTGTAGCAAGTCTTGCAGGTGTTGACAATGTCGGTAATGAAACTCTTTTCCTTTTTGGAGAGGTTGACGGTAAGCTTTCGTTCCTTGATAAGTTTGGCAATGCTGTTGATATTAATACACCTGTTGAAAGACGGGGCTTTGAAGGTGTTGAAAGACTGGGCTCAAACAGAGGTTATATTTGGTCAAGAAGTATTCCTCTTTTAAAGCATAATATTATATTGGGTGCAGGTCCTGACTGCTTTGTATTTGAATTTCCTCAAAGTGATGTAAGAAGTAAGCTTAATTATTTGGGTAATCCTTATGTAATTATTGATAAGCCTCATAATATGTTTTTACAGATTGGCATTAATACAGGGCTTATATCCCTTTTGATTATGGCAGCTTTATTTGTTCTTTATATTATTCAAACCGTTAAAAAGGTATTTAAGGATAAATCACAATCTTTAAACGCTATACGAATAGGTATTATGGCAGGTGTTTTGGCATATCTTGTTGCGGCTATGACAACAGACAGCGTGGTTTCGGTAGCACCTGTGTTTTGGGTATTGCTTGGTACAGGCTTTGGTGCCAATGTAATAAATCCCGAAGAAAATGAATAATTATTGCAGAAGTTTTTACAGGCGGGGAATTTCCTCGCCTGTAAAAATAGGGAGGTAGTTTATTATGGTTAAACTGACGGCTATGGCCAGGGAGCAAAGGAATAAAATGCTTCTTTATGTACTGCTTGATGTAGTGCTTATTAATGTTTCCATAATTATTGCCATATGCCTTTGGTATGGAGGAACAATTCCCGGTTTACCGGGGGGAGAGGGCAGGCTTATTCCTGCCGAGGTATGGCAGTGGTATAAGTATACCTTTATTTTTGCATCACCTTTTTGCCTTGTTGTGTATGGTATTTTTAAGTTTTATTCAAATTTGTGGAAATATGCAACCATTGATGATATATATAAAATAATTGTGGCAAATACCATTATATTTGCAGCAATTTACGGTTATTATCATTATTTTGTTTATAAGGCTGTTAATATTGAGCTGCCTAAAAGAATGTTAATTGTAGGCTGGATAATAAGTATAATTTTCTTTATATTTTCACGTTCGGGCTATCGTTTTATAAAGCGTATTTTTATAAATATTGAACACTTTTTTGACAAAAAGACAGGAAGAAAACGAGTTCTTGTTATAGGTGCGGGATATTCGGGATACAATGTGGTAAGAAGTATTATAAACAGTGAAAAGGGCTATGAGGACAGAATGGCTGTTATAGTTGTTGATGATGATTTTAACAAAAATAACAGCAAGCTTATGGGAGTAAGAGTAACTTACGATACCGCAAATATTCCAAGACTTGCCAAGGAATATGAAATTGATGAAATAATAGTTGCAATACCATCAGCCACAAATGTGCAGATTAACAGAATAATGGGATACTGCACTCAAACTGACTGTGTTCTTAAAACAATTCCGCCGATGAGTGATATTTCTGACGGAGGTTTCCAAAGATTAAGAGATGTAAATATTACCGACCTTCTTTTCAGAGATGAAGTTTCTATTGATATTCGCAGTATTTCTGAATATATTAAGGATAGGGTAGTGCTTGTTACAGGGGGCGGCGGATCTATAGGTTCCGAGCTTTGCCGTCAGATTATAAAATTTGAGCCTGAGCTTCTTATTATTTTTGATGTATATGAAAACAATGCTTATGAGCTTTATACAGAGCTTAAAAATAAGTATGGAAGTAAGGCTAAAATGATAGTAAGAATAGGTACAATAAGGGATATTAATTGTGTTGAACAGGTGTTTAAGGAGTATAAGCCAAATGTTGTATTCCATGCGGCAGCTCACAAACACGTTCCCCTTATGGAATATGTGCCTGCCGAGGCGGTAAAAAACAATGTTTTTGGTACTCTTAATGTGGCAAAGTGTGCTGATAAGTACGGTGTTGACCATTTTGTACTTCTGTCTACCGACAAGGCTGTAAACCCTACCAATGTAATGGGAGCAACCAAGAGAATTACAGAGCTTATTATCCAGGAGTTTGCATCTCACAGCACTACAAAATTTGTGGCAGTGCGTTTTGGAAATGTTCTTGGCAGCAACGGCAGTGTTATACCTCTTTTTCAGAAACAGATTAAGTCAGGAGGTCCTGTTACTGTTACGGATAAAGATATAACCAGATTTTTTATGACTATTCCTGAAGCATCAAGACTTGTGCTCCAGGCGGCAAGCCTTGATAACAGCGGCAGAATTTATGTTTTGGATATGGGCAAGCCTGTTAAAATCGATGACTTGGCAAGAAATCTCATAAGACTTTCAGGTTTTGTACCTGACCGGGATATTAAAATTGAGTATACAGGCTTACGCCCCGGAGAAAAGCTTTATGAGGAGCTTATTATGGCTGAGGAAAAGGAGAATATGAAGCTTGTATTTGGAAATAAGATTTTTGTTACTGCTCCTTTTGATATGGATTATAATGAGTTCAATAAAAATCTTGATGAGCTTTATGATGCTGCATTTAATGAGCCTGATAATGTTAAGGAAATTATAAAGAAAATTGTTCCTAATTTTAATCCAAAGGGAGAGTAGTATGTACAGATATATAAAAAGATTTTTGGATTTTATAATCAGTCTTATGGCAATATGCGGACTTAGCTGGCTTTTGATTATAGTTGCCCTTATTATAAAAATTGAGGACGGCGGCAATATTTTGTTTAAGCAAAAGAGAATAGGTCTAAATAAAAAGGAGTTTTATATATATAAATTCAGGACTATGAAGATTACTACACCAAAAGATGTGCCTACTCATCTTTTGGAAAATCCTGAAAGCTACATAACTGCAATAGGAAGATTTTTGAGAAAATCAAGCCTTGATGAGCTGCCTCAGCTTTTTAATATTTTAAAGGGTGAAATGAGCCTTGTAGGTCCCAGACCTGCTCTTTGGAATCAGTTTGATCTTATAGCGGAGCGTGATAAATACGGTGCAAACAGTGTTGTGCCGGGACTTACGGGCTGGGCACAGATTAATGGCAGAGATGAATTGCCTATAGCTGTTAAATCGGCTTATGACGGAGAATACGTAAATAAAATGAGCTTTTTATTTGATATTTATATATTATTCAGGACTGTTGTATCTGTATTTAAGGCTGACGGTGTTGTGGAGGGCAGAAATGAAGGTAATACTGACGGGGAAAAATAGTTATATAGCCAATAATACCTGCAGCTTTATAAACTCTAAGGGTATTGAGGCAGAGTGCCTTTCAATAAGGGGAGGCATTGAAGGTGTTGATTTTAAAGGAGTTAATGCTGTTGTTCATTGTGCCGCTGTTGTTCACAAAAAAGAAGCCCAATATGCCGATGAATATGACAGAGTAAATTATGAGCTTACCAAGGAAATTGCCCATAAGGCAAAAAGTCAGGGTGTGAAACATTTTGTGTTTATGTCTACAATGGCAGTTTATGGTGTAACTGAGGGTATAATATACAGGGATACACCTTTAGAGCCTAAAACACTTTACGGAAAGAGTAAGCTAAAGGCTGAAAAATATATCCTTTCATTAAGTGATGAAAATTTTAAGGTTACTGTAATAAGGCCGCCTATGGTGTATGGGAAAAACTGTCCCGGAAATTATCAAAGGCTTTCAAAAATTGCAAAAAAAATTCCCCTTATTCCTGACACAGGCAACAGAAAGAGCTTTATATATATTGAAAATCTTGCATGGTTTATTTGTGACATTATTGAAAAGGAAAAAGAGGGCATTTTTATGCCTATGGATAAAAATTATATATCAACTGCTTATATGATGAATCTTATTTCAGGTAAAAAGTGCTCTAAAAAATTGGGAGCTATAGTAAGGCTTATACCTTTAAATGTTGTAAAAAAGGCTTTTGGTTCATTATGGTATGGTTATGATATTGGCACAAGGGTTGGTTATATACCTGTAAGTAAGGCTGTGAGGTTAAGTGAAGAATGAGAATTTATGTAGATGCAGATGCCTGTCCCGTTGTAAGGCATACAGAGGAAACAGCAAAAAAATATAATATTCCCGTTACACTTATATGTGACACCAATCATATTTTAAGCTCTGATTACAGCGATATTATTGTTGCAGATGCAGGTGCTGATTCCGTTGACTTTGTACTTGTAAACAGATGCAAAAAGGGTGATATTGTAATCAGTCAGGATTATGGTGTTGCTGCTATGGCCCTTGGTAAGGGTGCTTATCCAATACATCAAAGCGGAAAGTGGTACACCAATGAGAATATTGATGAGCTTTTAATGCAGAGACATATTGCAAAGGCTGTGAGAAGAAGCGGTAAAAAAACTCATTTAAAGAGAACTAAGAAAAGAACGGATGAGGATAATAAGAGATTTTCCGAAAGCCTTGAAAGACTTATTAAAAAATTGACAGGTGAATTATAAAAGGGGGTTGTCTTTTATTGACAGCCCCTTTAAAGTTTTGAAATATCTGATATATTACTTAATTTATGTGCAATAATATATTTATTTGTTTTAATACACACCATATTTTGTGAATTACCGCCTATAAATTCCCCTTCAAAGTTAGCATTGGCAGTAGTGGTGATTTTAATCTGCATACCTCTTGTAAGTGTTATGCCGTGGTATTCTACCTTTTCCAAAGGAAAAAGCGAATAGCATCTGTCCATTACAGAGGCAATATCCTTTGGTCCGCTTACGTTTATTGAAGCAGCTTTAAGGAGCTTTCTTATTTTAATTGCATTATTTATAAACCAGGTAATACAAAATGCCAATAAGGCAGCATATATGATTTCTTCTAAACTGATTGGAAAATTATTCATAATTTTACCCCCATTAAAACTTATGTTTATATAGTATAACACATTTTAATAATTTTTCAAGAGGAAATTACAAAATATTTACTTTAGGTATAATTAAGGTTTTATTAACATATGGATAATTATTCCTTAACCACTGTTATTTTATTATCATCTATTCCTATAATATTCACGTTTAATTCAATAAGTGCTTTTATCTGCTCAATATGTTCATTTGTACATCTGTCACCTAATGCAACTATTGGTATTCCGGGAGGATAAGGCATAATTATGCTTGCAGGTATTCTGCCCACGGCATCTTTAATGGAAACAGTTTCTTTTTCTGAATAATACACATCTCTTGGAATCATTTCAGGCCGGTGTACGGCAGCCGGGGCAAGAGGCAGCTTTTCAATAAACTTTCTTTCGACTTTCTTGTCAATATCTCTTATTGCCCTTACAAATTTTTTAATGCCCTTAGGGTCATCTGCAACGGAGGTCATAGCAATTATATAATGAGGACCTGCCATTTCAATTTGAATATTGTACTTTTCAAGCAAAATGTCGGCAAGGTCCTTTCCTGTCATTTCCGTTCTTACCATTATTGTAAACTTGCTTATATCAATGTCAAAAATATCATCTTCACCTTTAATACTGTCGTTTACAAGTTTGAGGACCTTACAGTGGGCAAGCTCGTGGCGTGCTTCTTTTAATGTTTCAAGGTATGTTGTAAACAGGTTTTTATCTGATGTTAATATATGCCTTGCATAGTCAATAGATGCAAGAATAGGATAAGATGGACTTGTTGTGTTCATTATTGAAACCGCTTCTCTGATTCGGTCGGGATCAACACGGTCTGACTTAATACTTAATATTGCTGCCTGATTTAAGCAGGGCAATGTCTTATGCCAGCTGTTTACAACAACATCGGCACCGTCAAAAAGGGCAGTGTGAGGAAATTGATCAGAAAATACAAAATGAGAACCGTGACACTCATCTACAATAAGTGTTGAATTATGCTTATGTACAATGTCGGCAATGGTGTTAATGTTGCAGGTAAAGCCCTCGTAGGTGGGACTTGTAATAATCATAGCTTTAATATCGTAATCATCAAAGGCTCTGAATAAATCTCTTATACCAATGCCGCCGCAAAGACTTTCTTCAGTCATTTGGGGGGATATGTAAACAGGCTTAACACCGGATAAAACAAGTGCATGGTAGACACTCTTGTGACAATTACTTGCAACAAGGACAGTATCACCGGGGTTACAGCAGCCTAAAATGGCAGCTGCCATACCGCTTGAACCGCCGTTTACAAGGTAAAAGGATTTATCAGCACCTAAAAGTTCCGCCATTGCCTCTTGAGATTGAGCAATAATTTCTTTGGGGTTATGAAGATTATCCACTTCACCTGTTTCGGTAATGTCCATTGTTCTAAAGTCGTATGGCATAAAATCCATATTACGCTTATGTCCAGGCATATGCAGCGGATAAGCATTTTTTTCCTGAATTTCCAAGAGTTTATCTAGTATAAAAGCCGACATTATTTTACCTCCAATTTATATAAATCAAGACCTGTTTTTTATATATAAGAGTTATTATATAATATACGGGATAAAAAGTCAAATATTTTCGGCATACTGCAATAATTATATACAAAAGCTATACATTTTTGTGGCAAAATTTAACAAAAGATATACAGTGTCTCATTTTAATAATTAATAATTTCCTTCATTATGGGAAATATATAAATTAGTGAAATTATTTAGGGGAGGTTAATAATGAGAAAATATATAAAATGCTTTTCTATCATTTCAGTGCTGATTTTTAATATGCTTCTAAGTGGGTGTAATTTAACATCAAATGGAAGAAGAATAGTGAGAATTGCTCATTCACAAAGTGAGTCTCATCCTGATCATATAGGGCTTCTTGCCTTTGAAGAATATGTTGAAGATAAGCTGGGAGATAAATATGATGTACAGATTTTTCCAAATGAGCTTTTGGGAGCATCGGTTAAGGCTATTGAGCTTACACAGACAGGTGCAATAGATTTTGTTGTTTGCAGTACAGGAAACCTTGAAACCTTTGATGATATTTATTCAATATTCAGTGTACCATATCTTTTTGACAGTACATCGGCTTATTACAGAGCAATGGAGGATACTGAATTAAAGGATACAATTTATAAGGCTACAAGAAGTTCGGGATTTGAAGCGGTAACATGGTTTGATGCAGGCACAAGAAACTTTTACACAACAAAACCTGTTAAATCACCTGATGATTTAAAGGGACTTAAATTAAGAGTACAGCAAAGCCCTTCAAATGTAAGTATGGTTAAGGCTTTTGGTGCGGCAGCAGCACCTATGACATTTGGTGAAGTGTATACTGCCATACAGCAGGGTGTTATTGACGGTGCGGAAAACAATGAGCTTGCTCTTACCAACAATAAACACGGTGAGGTTGCTAAATATTATATTTATGACAGGCATCAGATGGTACCTGATATGTTAATAGGAAATGTTAAATTTTTGGACGGTCTTTCTGATGAGGAAAGAGCTGTATTTATGGAGGCGGCAGAGCTTGCTTCCCAAATTGAAAGAGAAGAGTGGCTTGTTCAGATTGATGAGGCAAAAAAGACAGCAGAGGCTATGGGTGTTAATTTTTCTGATGTAAATGTTGATGAATTTAAAAATAAGGTTATTAATTTACAGCAGCAGCTAATAAATGAAAATGAAAAGCTCAAGCCTATTTATGACAGAATACAGGAAATTAATAGGGAGGTGAGCTAATGGAGGGGCTTATAAAAGTATTTAACAAAATTCTTGAAAGTATATGTATATTTATATTTGCCTTTATTGTGGTAGTGGGAACATATCAAATTGTTACAAGATATGTATTCAATGCTCCAAGTACCACATCTGAGGAGCTTTTGACCTATTCCTTTACATGGCTTGCTCTTTTAAGTGCTTCTCTTGTGTTTGGCAAAAGGGAGCATATGGCAATGACATTTTTGTTTGATAAATTTTCAGGCAGCAGCAGAGTAATAATAAGCATTATTAATGAAATACTTGTGCTGATATTTGCAGCTGTTGTTCTTATTTACGGAGGCATTTCAATTACAAGGCTTACAGCAACACAGATTACCGCATCTCTTGGTATTCCTATGTCCTATGTATATGTAGTTGTACCTTTAAGCGGTTTTATTACTGTCTTTTATTCTATTGTAAACATTATAGGACTTTGTTCTGAAAGGAGGTAAAATATGAATACTGCAATTTTATGCGGAATAATTATTGCTGTGATATTATTAATTATCCTTATAATAGGTGCACCTATATCAATAGCAATAGGTATTTCGTCAATAGTGGCAATACTTCCTGTTTTAAATATAAATTCCGCACTCCTTACGGGGGCACAGAGAACTTTTTCCGGAATTTCCTTATTTACACTTATAGCCATACCATTTTTTATACTGGCAGGAAATATTATGAACAAGGGCGGAATAGCAATGAGGCTTATTAACTTTGCCAAGCTTTTGACAGGCCGAATACCCGGAGCTCTTGCACACACCAATACCCTTGCAAATATGATGTTTGGTTCAATATCAGGTTCAGGTGTGGCGGCTGCATCGGCAATGGGTACAATTATTGGTCCTATTGAGGATAAAGAGGGCTATGACAAGGACTATTCAGCAGCGGTTAATATTGCAACAGCACCTACAGGACTTCTTATTCCTCCAAGTAATGTGCTTATTACATTTTCTCTTGTAAGCGGTGGAACATCTGTTGCGGCTTTATTTATGGCAGGCTATGTTCCGGGTATATTATGGGGTGTTGCCTGTATGGCAGTTGCGTTTTTAATAGCAACTAAAAAGGGATATAAAAGCAGTGAAAGATATAAGACTAAAGAAGCAGTAAAAATTATACTTGATGCTGTACCTTCACTTCTTCTTATTCTTATTGTTATAGGCGGTATTGTAAAGGGTGTATTTACGGCTACTGAGGGCTCTGTTGTGGCTGTTGTTTACAGTCTTATACTTTCTCTTTTCTTTTATAAAACCATAAAAGTGAGGGACTTGTATGATATTTTCAGAGCAAGTGCAGAAACAACAGGTATAATTGTATTTTTAATTGGTGTATCAAGTATAATGGCTTGGGTTATGGCATTTACAGGTATACCCGGTGCAATATCAAATGCTCTTCTTGGCATAAGCAGTAACAAGGTAATTATTCTTCTGATTATAAATGTTGTATTGCTTTTTGTGGGTACATTTATGGATATTACACCTGCTATTCTTATATTTACACCAATATTTTTGCCTGTATGTACAGAGCTTGGTATGGATCCCATACAGTTTGGTATAATGCTTGTGCTTAATTTGTGTATAGGTACAATTACTCCGCCTGTGGGTAATATTCTTTTTGTAGGCGTAAGAGTTGCCGGAACTAAAATTGAAAGGGTAATAAAGCCTTTGCTTTATTATTATGGAGTAATTTTCGGTGTTCTTATGCTTGTAACTTTTGTACCTGCTGTTTCATTGTGGCTTCCAAGATTACTTGGATATTAAAAATAAAGAGGCTGTTGCAAAATAGAAAACTATTTTGCGACAGTTTTTTTATATTCAAAAATTTTTTTATATTAAATCTGAAATAAATGGTTTATAATATTTGGGTGCGGTCAATGTTTTAACCGCACCCTTATTTAAAAGAGAATGGTAAAATATAAGAACACCAATTAAATAAAAAGATTACAATAATTATTACTGCTTTATTGTTTTTATCCTGAAAATAAAATAATAATACTTTATTATAATAAGTAATGAAATAGTGATTCTTCCCGGAAGATTATGCATCATAAAAAATGCTATGAGTAAAAGTATTGTTACGGGAATAAGTATACAAAGTTTGGTTTTCATTGTCATACTTCTGTTTTTTTCAAAGCTTTCAAGATTATTTTTATAAAGTTTAGTGGACTTAAACCAGTTGTTAAATTTGCTGCTTCCCTTGGCAAAGCATACTGATGCGACAAGCAAAAAGGGTGTTGTAGGCAGTATTGGAAGAGCTACGCCTACTGCTCCTATTGCAATGCATATAAACCCAAGTGCTATAAATATGTATTTCAAAAAATTACCTCCCTTAGTCTTTGCAAATTTTACCGTTTTTTATATGATAAGTTTTATCGGCAATACTTAATGTTGAATTTCTGTGAGAAACAAGTACAATTGTTTTTTTATCTTTTGATTCATAAAGAGATTTTAAAATTATACCTTCATTCAGACTGTCAAGATTGCTTGTGGGTTCATCAAGCAGCATAATTGGTGCATTTGATAAAAATGCCCTTGCAAGTCCTATTCTTTGTTTTTCTCCACCTGACAATCTTCCGCCAAGTTCACCTATATTGGTATCATATCCTAAAGGAAGCTCTGAAATGAAATCGTGTATTGAAGCCTGTTTTGCCGAAAAAATTACTTCTTCTTCCGTAGCATTAAGTTTTGCTATTCTTATGTTATTTCCTATGGTATCATTAAACAAATGGGTTTCCTGGGTACAATAGCTTTCGTTTTGTCTTAATGAATGGGTATTTATATTTTTTATTTCCTCTCCCGAAAGCAGTATTTTACCGCTGTCTTTATCCCAAAATCGCATTATTAGTTTTAAAAGTGTTGATTTTCCACAGCCGCTTTCGCCTAAAATACCTGTTATTTTGCCTTTTTCAATATTTAGTGAAATTCCCTTTAATATCTGTTTTTTATCATAGGCAAATTTAACATTATTACATACAACGTTTTCGGCAATAATATTTTTGCCATTGATAACCTCTTCCGTTTCAGGCTTTTCTTCTAAAATATTAAGTACTCTTTCGCCGCTTGCAAGGGTCTGTGCAAGATTATTTGAAAGGTTGCTTAAAGCTATTACGCTGCCATAGGAGCTCATAAGAGTTATGGATGCAATTAGGACATTACTGAAAGAAATAATATTATTTGAATACATATAAAAGGCTGTTAATATCATTACAATATTAAATAATGTTATTGCCGTTTCTGTTCGATTTCTTGTTTTAATTTCGCCGTCTTTCAGTTTGTTTTGCAGTTCTGCAAGACTTTCTGTTTTTTGTGAAATATTGTTTTTTGTATTTTCGACTGCGTCATATTGTATAAGCTCGCCCATACCTCTCAGACCATCAAGAAATAAATTGTTAAGCTCTCCCGAACTGTTCCTGTAGTCAAGCCCGGGCTGTTTAACTGCCTTTCCGTTTGCCCCGGGAAGGATAATGCCTATTGTGATATAAGCAAGAGCAGCTATTATACCGAGAATGGGAGATATGGATGAAATAAATATTACAAAAACAAGTGATGTTATAAAGCCTATTGCAGCAGGAGATATGGTGTGAGCATAGAAAACCTCCAAAAGCTCGATATCACTTGTTATAAGGGCAATAAGGTTGCCTTTGTCATTTCCTTCAAGCTTTGCAGGGCATAAATACCTTAAAGCTCCGAATACCTTGCTCCTTATTATTGCAAGAAGTTTAAATGCAATATAGTGGTTTGATGCCTGTTCGCCATAGTGGAGAACCCCTCTTAATACTGCGAATACTGTCATTAATATAAAAATGTCTTTAATTGAAATGGGTATATCTGCTCCTATAATTTTAGTTACTCCCAAGGCACCTAAAACGGGAATTGATGCAGCACATAAAAATCCGAGAACACCTAAAATAACAGCAATAACTATAATTAACAGCATGGGTTTTATAAGGACTGCAAGCTGCATCATAATTTTAATATTACTTTTTTTACTTTTCATTTTCCGTGCCTCCCTTTACAAAATTTTCAATATACATTTGTTTATTGAAAAGGTCTGAATAAATGCCTTTTAATTCCAAAAGCTCATTGTGTTTTCCCTCTTCAACAATAAAACCGTTTTCAAAGACAAATATTTTATCTGAACTTATAACATTTGCAAGTCTGTGAGAAATCAGAAAAACCAATTTGTTTTTTGAAAGCTCAATGACGGTTTTTATTATTATATTTTCACTTTCCGCATCAATGTTTGAGGTTGCTTCGTCAAAAATGTATATTGGTGTATTGTGAAGAAGTGCTCTTGCAAGGGCAAGTCTTTGCTTTTGTCCACCTGAAAGGTTGGAGCCCTGTTCGGCAATGGCATAATTTAATGGAAATTCTTGGAGATTTACGGTTTTAAGAGCATTAAGCAGTTCTTTTTTTTCTGCATTTTTATTACCCATTTTAAGGTTGCTTTCCATGGTTCCTTTAAATATATAGCTGTTATGATTTATCAGGGTTATTGTATTCATTAATGCTTTTTCGGAATATCTTAATAATTCTTTATTTCCTATAAATATATTACCATTATAATTTTTCAGCTTGCCTGTTAAAAGTGCTGCTGTTGTTGATTTGCCGCAGCCGCTTTTCCCCACAAGGGAATATAATCCCCGATTTTCCGTTTTTAAGCTTATATGTCTTAAAACGTTTTGATTTTGGTCATAGGAAAAAGTAATATTGTCCATAAATATGTTATAATCAGGAAAAGTGTTTAAATTTCCTTTTTCAGGTGCTTTTGTATCAAGTATTTTAAATATTTTATCTGCTGCCGCAGTACCATTCATGGCAATATGAAAAAAGGAACCAAGCTGACGCATAGGTATAAAAAATTCGGCAGAAAGTAAAATAATAATAATACCCTCTAAAAATGCAGCCTTGCCATTATTCATACATAAAAGCATTGCTATAATTCCCGCAGCGGCTCCTCCGTAGGCTACTATATCCATAACAGATATTGAGTTAAGCTGCATAATAAGAACACGCATAGTTGCCTTTCTGAAATTTTCAGCTTTAATATTCATCTCTTTATGCTTATCTTCATCGGCTTCATAAATTTTCAGGGTTGTAAGTCCCTGTATATTTTCAAGAAAGCTGTCACCCAGCTCTGTATATTCATTCCAGTATTTTGACAATAATTTTTTTGCCAATTTTTGTACTGCTATGATAGATAGGGGAATAAGCGGTACGCATATCAAAAGTATAACAGCAGCCTGTATATTTAGAAATGAAATTACAACAAAAAGTGTAACGGGTGCTATTACGGCATAAAAAAGCTGAGGCAGATATGCACCAAAATAGCTTTCAAGCTGGTCTGTTCCCTCCACACTAACCTGTACGGCTTCTGCCGTTGACACCAACTGATTATATGACTGTCCTATTTCTGCAAGGTGAGAGAAAACGGAGTTTCTGAGTATTGACTTTGCTTTTTGGGATAATAAAGCCGCTGTTTTAATATGTTTTTTGTTAAAACAGGCTCTTAAAATAATGGAAATTAATATTATAATAACCATAGTGAAAATTGTTTTTAAATTTGCAGACTTTTTTATGTAACATTGATTTATAAATAAGCAAATGGTTATTGTGGATACTATGTTGCAAACAAGGCATAGCCACTGAAAAAATACAATCTTTGATATGCTCCCCGCAATATTGGGAACAAGAGATAACAGACGTTTATTAATCATAAAAAATAAGCCCTCCTAAATGATTTTTTTGCACACAAAAAAATAACAAATCATTTAAGACGGGCAGTCGATTAATTTGATACAAGAATAAAATATTTTTCTAAAATTATATATGACCGGCTCTTTTTTGTCAATTATTTTTATGAAATTTATAAAAAAAATAAAAATTTCATTGACATTATTAAAAAACTCATTTATTTTAATTATAATAAGGTTAGCAATGGCAAACTGAGCTAAGGAGGATAAAAAATGGAAATTACCAAGTCACAGTTAAGTTATATATTAGCTATAAAACAACTGATAGGCGGTGAAGTATCACAAAAATATATATGTGAATATCTGGGTGTAAAGAAGCCTACCGCAAGTATAGCACTCCGAACTCTTGAGGATAACGGCTATATAAAAAAACAGGAAAAGGCGGGTATAAATGAATATTCCCTGACAGAGAAATCCTACAGAATCATTGACAATATAGAAAAAGAAAGATTTGAGTTTATGTCTTTATTTAATAATTATCTTGGAATTGATTTTGATATTTGTGAAGAAGAATATAAAAGAATTTGCGGTGACTTAAGTATTGAATTTGTTAATAAGCTGTCTGATATACGCAAGGGAGGATACTCTAAAAAAATAAGAGATTCAAGGATTGAGAATAGTTTTAACGGAATAGCCGTGGGTACATATGAAATTCCTTTTCGTGTGGTAAGCTGTGATGAAGATATGCCGTCAATGGGGGATAAGGGCTTTGTTCATCCTGCCATATTGGTTGTTGAAAATGAGGGGCAAAATATTATATTGGAGTCAAGACAGATTTATTATAAGGCTAAAAATGAGCAAAAGCTAAAGGGCAGGTTACTTGAGCTTTATTATATGGATACGGATTTAAAGTGGGTTTCGTCTGAACGTGATAAGAATAATGCATGGATAATACCTGTTGAAAATATGTTGTATCAAAATGACAAATTCGGTAATATTGTTCTTGGAATTATTAAAATAAAGGCTTTGGCAACAACAATGAAAATGCCTGAGTCTGTTGCAGAAATAACATTTAATTTTAAATTAATTAAAAAAATTGCTTGACAATATTTGGGAGTTGTGGTATGCTAACTGTGGTTAGCGAAAGGTAACTTGGCTTTTATTTTTACTTAAATAAGGCGGGCAGGCTGATTAGTACTCTTTATTTACATAACAGACAATAATTTACGGAATGATTTGTAATCATTCCGTAAATTTATAAAGAGGAAAATTTGATTTTGGTTAGTCAACACTAACTTGATAAATCATTGGGTAAAGATAATAAGCCGATTATTTTTTTAAACTTTAGTTAGCCTAAACTAACCAAAACCAATAGATATTTTATTCTAATTATAAAAGGAGGAAAAATAATGAAGTTTAAAAAATTACTTTCTGCAGTTCTTGCAGGTGTAATGGTTTTATCATCATTATCATTAAATGCAATTGCCGACACAGAAAATTTATCAGATGTTGACGGCAATAATGTAATAAGTGCAGATGATGTGGTATCAGGAGGTGCTGTTAGAAGTGCAGCAACTGCTTATCTGTTTGGTTCTGCAAACAGAGCTTTAACAGCAGGTACTTATGATCTTTCTATTCAGATGATGAAAGCATCAGATATTACCTCTGCATCAATGGCAGGCTCTTGTATTAATGGTGGTACATTGACTGTTGATGAAAATGGTAAGGCTACTGTAACTGTTAATTTGCAGCCTGTAACCATTGGGTCAATAAGTGATTGGGCAGAACAGTGGAAGATTTATAATGGTAATGCGGCAAGCGGTGAAACTACTGATGCTGTGGTTCATACAAACGAAGATGGCAAAGTTGATCAGATTAGTTTTGAGTTAAGCGATAACAGTGTTGACGGTGTTTATGTTAATATGTTTATATCAGTTATGAATACTACTCAGGATGCTTATCTTGCTTTTGACTATTCAGGCATTGGTGAGAGTGTTACTAATACTTATACCGGTACAGCTCGTGTTACTCAGTTTGGTGAGTATGACGTAAATGTTACGGTTACAGTAACTGATGGAGTTATTACAGGTATTACTGTTGAAGGCTCTGATTTTAGTGGTACATATGCTGAGTTTAACAAGACTAAGCTTCAGTCAGCTTTTGATGGTTTAAAGGAAGCCTTTAACGGCAAATCAGCTTACGATGCAGCCGGTATTGAAGATGTAGAGGCTGTTACAGGTGCTACATATTCAAGCAATGCCATAAAGGCTGCTATAATTGATGCTCTTTCTCTTGCAGTTGAGGATGAGGTAATTAATATTCCGACTGAAAAGCTTGCTCAGGGTGAGTATACGGTTGACATTGCTTTCTATACTGATAATGTTAAGCATAGCCTTGTTGAAAATGATACAGCTAAGGCTACAATTAAGGTCGATGCTGATGGTAATTTAACATTATCAACTGATGTGATTAACGGTACAAGCAAAGAGCCCCTTTATGTTCTTGACTTTAACGGTTATTATGAAAATAATGATACTTCTGCTGTTCTTAAAACTGATGCAGAGGTTACAAAGGGTAATATTGATTTTTCTGATGAATATTTTGCAGAAGGAACTCCTGTGGTAACTAATGTATCATTCCCATTAGAGGGCGAATATGCAGCAATTTACAATACTAATGCAACAATCTATGTTCCTGCAATGAATAACCTTACCGGTCAGGTTTCAGGTATAGATTTTGAAAATGGTAAGTTCACTACAGACTGTTTTGCAAAGATTTACTGGGATAGTATTGCAAAGGTTGAGGATTCAGAAGCTATAGATGTAGCAGATGGAAATTACACAGCTGATATATCAATATTAAAGATAGATTCAGATGATATTTCATCAGCAGCAAGAAGTTTTACAACTGAATCTGTACCTGTAACAGTAAAGGACGGCAAGGCATATGTAAGACTTGCATATACTACATCAATGATTGAAAAGATAGAACAGCTTGTTGATGATTCTTATGTAGAGTTAGAAAAGACAGCTACAGAAGACGGTAACTATGTAGAGGTTGTATTAGACAATATTGCCGACATTGAAACAATACAGTTTACAATAAATACAGGTACTGCTTACGGTATAATGGTAAATCAGGCAAGAGTAAAAGTTAATACAGAAACCTTGAAAGAAGCTGTTAATACTCCAACATATGAATACGGTTCAGCTAAGACTGTATTGGAGCCCGGTACATATACAATTCCTGCTGCTCTTATGAATGCAAGTAACATTACAAATCCTTCTATGGCGGGAAGCTGCATAGTAGGTGCAGAAGTTACTATAAATGAAGATGGCAGTGCCCTTGTTAAGGTTGATTTACAGCCTGTAACAGTTGGTACAATAAGTGATTGGGCTAAACAGTGGAACGTATATCAGGGCAATGCTGCATCAGGTGATGTTAAGCCTGCTATTGAAGAAATGGATGCTGACGGTAATGTGGTAAGCATTATGTTCACACTTCCTGACAACAGCTTTGACGGCGTATATGTAAATATGTTTGTTTCTGCAATGAATTATTCTCCTGATGCTTACATAGCACTTGATTTTGTTAATGCTCAGGTTAAGAAAGATGATGAGCCTTCAACAGAAACAACAACTGAAAATTCTACAGAAACAACAACAGAAAGCACAACAGAAAGCACAACAGAAGCAACAACAGAGAGTACAACAGAAAGCTCAACAGAAACAACAACAGAGAGCACAACAGAAAGTTCAACAGAGAATACAACTGAAGCACCTGTAGTAAGTAAGGCTGTAATTTATAGTGTACCTGTTAAAATGGTACAGGCAGCTAATCCTTCTTTAGAGTCTATGGGTAATGGTGCACTTGACGGAAATGCAATTGTTACTGTAAAAGACGGTAAGTCTACTGTAGAGTTAAGTTTTAAGGCTTATATATTAAGTGGTCTTTATGGTCATTTATTACAGCTTTGGTCATATCCTGAAACCAATGCTATGGATTATAGTTGGTGGAATAATGCAGAGTATGAAATACCTGCCGAAGTAGTTGCAACATATCAGGATTATGGCTTAAATTATACTGAAGGTGATACAACTCAGTCAGAGTTTGTAAAGACAGTAAGTATATCAAGAGATACTGAAAAGGAAAACAGTATTTATATCAGAATAAGTGTTGATGCAATGGCAGGCTTTGATCAGGCAGCAAGACTTGATTTTGATTGGGATAATGCTCAGGTAATAGATGAAGTTGAAGTATCAACAGAAAGCACTACTGAAAATACTACAGAGGCTTTAACTGAGGATAGTACAGAATCAACAACTGAAAACACATCAGAGAGTACAACAACTTCTAATAGCGGAAGCAATTCAGATGATACATCTAATCAGCTTGAGGATGGTAAGTATTGGATGAATATTGCTCTTTGGAATGCCAATATTGATCAGGTCTCTATGGGTAATGCTGCCTTTGAAAATAACAGACAGGCTCTTGTTACAATAAACGGAAAGACTGCAAAAATTGAAATTGCAACAAATCCTGTAGCTGTAAGCGGTTATACATCAGCACTTCAGGGTATAAGAAGTGACAGCGTAAGTATTAATGTTGACAGTACAGAAAGCTTTACAACAAATACAAGGTATGACGGTGAGGAACATACATTTGATTATATTACCAAGTTCAGCTTTGATTTAGATGATATTACTGTGGAGTATATTCCTGTGGAAATCAGCGTGCCTTATACGCCTATGGATGGTATATCCGCTAATGTTGGCGGTTATATTGCCGCAAGACTTAAGCTTGACCTGAGCAGTCTTACAAAGACAGATGACAGCGACACATTAAATCCTGATTCTTCTTCTGCATCAGGTACATCAAGCTCAGGCGGCGGTTCCGTAAACTCCGACAATAAGGATACAGGTATTAAGATTGAAGCGGAAGAGCTGGTTTTCCCTGACAATACAACCTTTACAACAAAGGCTGTTACATCAGGTACGGAATATGATGCAGCAAAGACTCTTGTTGGTGATAATTTCAGATTATTCAGTATAAGTGCTGAAAATGACGGTGAGACTGTTACACCAAACGGTGTTGCTAACATTTACTTCCCTGTTGAAGATGGGGACGGCGAAAATATTGCCATTTACAGAATTGTAGAGGGTGATAAGAATACTGAGGCAGGAAAGACTGAGCTTGAATATACGCTTTCTGTCGACGGAAAGTATTATGTTGTTACAGTTAAGGAATTTGGTTTATTTGCTGTTGTAAATACTGATTACAGTGATGTTGAAGCTGTAAGTACAATGAAGCCTGTAACAGAAAATAATGAGTCAAAGGAAATTGCTTTTAAGGATATTGATAATCACTGGGCAGAGGATTATATTTTAAGGGCTGTTGAAAAGGGCTTGTTTACAGGTGTTGAAAGTGACAAGTTTGCTCCTGATATGGATACTACAAGAGCTATGTTTGTTACCGTACTCGGCAGACTTAACGGTGTATCAGAAAATAAAGACGGTGACATTGCGTTTGGGGATGTAAATAAGGAGGATTATTTCTATCCGTTTGTTGTTTGGGCATACGAAAATAATATTGCAGAGGGAGTCAGTGATGACAAATTTGCTCCTTATATGGATATTACAAGAGAACAGATGGCTCGTATTCTTTATGAATTTGCCAAGAATAATGGCATTGAACTTAAAAAGATTGCAAGAACAGAGTTTACGGATGCTGAAAGTATAAGCAGCTGGGCTGAAGAAAGTGTTAATGCTCTGTCTGCGGCAGGTATTATAAACGGCAGAACTGATGGAAGTTTTGACCCTAAGGGAAATGCTACAAGAGCTGAAATTGCTACAATGCTTATGAATTTCATTAATGAATATATGCCTGAGGCTTAATTGAGAAAGGCAATATATTAAAATCCTCTATATATAAATGGGAAGGTCTGTTTTTTGGGTCTTCCCAAATTTCAGTTAATTGTTGAATAGAAAAGGAGTATATATAGTATGAAAATATTAAATAAAATTTTGTCATGTGTTTTAATGTGTACATTGTTATTTTCAATGTCCGCCGTAAATACTTTTGCTATTGAAAATGGTACATATACAATGGATACTATTACTTATTACCTTAACCCTGATACAGGTAAAACTGATGATGGCGGCACAGGTAATGCTGAGCTTGGTGAGGGTATGTGCAGAAGTGCAGTTTATGAAAAGGCAGTGATTGAGCAGACTGATGATGGTGCTGTAATCACAATGCGTATGCTTTTATACAGCAATCTTTCAAATATAAGACTTGCTGTTCAGGAAAGTCCCAAAGGAGAATATACAAACATTAAGTATAGTATTTTAAAGGAAAGTGCATCAACTGACAGTGCAGATATTAAGTTTACTGCCCCAAATGCAGATAGCTTGGTTCAGGTCAAAATGTATGTTGCACCTATGGGCAGAGATGTGTGCTTTTATATGAATTGTGATACTTCAACTGCTGTTGTTTCAGGTGACAGCCTTGAGGAAAAAGAGGAAAGTACAGACACAGAATCAAAATATAATTTTGTAGATATTAACAGTCATTGGGCTTTAAATGATATTATGAATGTTGTTGATTTGGGACTTTTCAGCGGCACAACCGATATTACATTTGAGCCTGAAACACCAATGACAAGAGGTATGTTTGTTACTGTTCTTGGCAGAATGAGTGGCGAGGAAATTTCAGGCACAAGTACTTTTGCTGATGTTGATAATGGTAAGTATTATGCACCATATATTGCATGGGCAAATAAAAACGGTATTGTTAGGGGTATAAGTGAAACAACATTTAATCCTGATGCAGCAGTAACCTGTGAACAGGCTGCAATTATTCTTTCAAAATATGCTGATTACAAAGGTGTTACTTTCCAAACTGTAAGTATTTCACCAAGCACAACAGGTGTAAGCGAATGGGCAAAGGATTACGTTGTTGAAACAGCTAAGGCAGGTATAATTACAAAGCAGAATACAAATGGTTATGATTATACTTCTTCCGCAACCAGAGCTGATGTGGCTTCAATGTTAAGTAATTTTATGGCGTATTACGGTAACTAAGGGGGAAAATAATTTGAAAAGATGTAAATTGATTTTTGCCCTTTTAATCTCAATTGGTATTATGTCAGGCTGTGCTTCAAGTCCTGAAAATGCGCCTAAGGAAACGGAAACTACAGTTGAAACAACTGTTGAGGCTTTAACGGAGGATGCAACAGAAACAGGTGTTCAGGAAACAACAGTTGCAGCTAATGAAGAAATAACTACACAGGCTGCAAGTGGGGCAGGCAGTACAGGAGAAACCGTTGATACAGCAATTAAGGCAAAGGCAGCTACAGGAGCAAAGCAGCCTACAAGCCATAATGTACAGACAGCATCAAAGCCGGCTGAAACAACAGCACCTGAGGGTACAAGGATTATTGCAACATCAGCAGCTGTATGTGATATTATGGACAGGCTTGGACTTAGTCTTGTAGGTGTTCCCGAAACTACGGTATCTGCCATTGCTTCAAGATATAACGGTGTAACAACGGTGGGTTCTCCCATGTCGCCTGATATGGAAATTATAAAGAGCTTAAACCCTACCGATGTAATAGGTCCCGATTCTCTTGAAAACGATTTAAAGATAAAGTATGACAATATTGGTGTAAATTCTACCTTTTTAAATTTAAGAAGCGTAAAAGGACTATATGACAGCGTAAAGATTATTGGTGACAAATACGGTAAATCTGCAGAGGCTGATGCAATAGTTAAGGAATATAATGAATTTATGGCAAGCTACAGCAGTAAGCACAGCGGTCAGAAGCCAAAGGTACTTGTGCTTATGGGCTTGCCGGGCAGCTATCTTGTTGCCACACAAAATTCTTATGCAGGTTCTCTTGTTGAGCTTGCAGGCGGAGAAAATGTTTTCCATGATGACACAAAGGATTTTCTTACAATCAATCCTGAGGAAATGCTTGCACGTGATCCCGATGTTATTATAAGAACTGCTCACGGACTTCCAAAGGAAGCCCTTGAAATGTTTGAAAAGGAATTTAAGGAAAATGATATTTGGAAGCATTTCAGGGCTGTTCAAAATGGTAAGGTTTATGATGTTGACTATATGCTTTTTGGTATGAGTGCAACATTTGATTATCCCCAGGCTCTTGCAGATTTGGAGCCTATGCTTTATGGTGATTGATATGAAGGGTAAAAAAATACTTAGCTTTGTAATAATTACTTTGCTGCTTTTGGGTTTATTTGTAGTGTCCGTAAATTCCGGCAGTGTAAAGGTAAGCTACTCTCAGCTTTTAAGAGGTCTTTTTATAGAATATGATGACAGCGTTGCCATAATATATGATTTGAGATTTCCAAGAATTATTATTGCCATGCTTTCAGGCGGCGCTCTTGCAGTAAGCGGTGTGCTCTTTCAGGCTGTTCTCAAAAATCCCCTTGCAGATCCGGGCATAATTGGAATATCCTCCGGTGCAAGCTTTGTAAGTGCTGTTATTGTTGCTTATTTTCCTGCATTATTTTTATTTACACCGGTATTTTCTTTTTTGGGAGGTATGGCAGCCTGTTTGATTGTATATGGTCTTTCTTATAAAAACGGCTTTTCGCCTCTTAGAATTATTCTTGTGGGTGTTGCCGTAAATGCCGTGTTTACGGGGCTTTCAAGTGCATTTAATTCTATGGGCGGTCAAAGCTATGAAAGTGCATCAGAGCTGCTAAATGCCAATATTTCAATGAAAACATGGGAGGATGTAAGACTTCTTGCCGTATATGTGGTTATTGGGCTTATATTTGCTTTTGTTATAGCCGGCAGATGCAATCTGCTTTCACTGGAGGATAAGACAGTCAGAAGTCTTGGTGTAAATGTAACATTGTTAAGGGCTGTTGTTTCTGTTGCGGCAGTTTTGCTTGCATCCATTACAACGGCGGTAGCGGGAGCAATAAGCTTTGTAGGACTTATTGTTCCTCATATGGGTAGGCTTCTTGTGGGAAGTGAGCATAAGCTGCTTATACCTTTTTCGGCTTTGCTTGGTGCCTTTGTAATGCTTCTTGCCGATACGGCAGGCAGATTAATAGTATATCCTTATGAAATATCTCCCGCAGTCATAATGTCCATTGTTGGCGGTCCTTTCTTTATTATTCTCTTAAAAAGGAGTGATAAGACCTATGGAAATTAAAAATATTGAATTTGCTTACGGCAGACAAAAGGTTCTTAACGACATATCCTTTAAGCTGAGAGAGGGGAAAATAACTACTGTTATAGGAGCTAACGGCTGTGGAAAATCAACTCTTTTTAATATAATGACAAAAAATTTAAAGCCTCAAAGGGGTAAGGTCCTGTTAAATGGGGAGGATATACAAAATCTGTCACTAAAAAGCTTTGCAAGGCAGGTTGCCATAGTTCATCAGTACAATACAGCCCCCGGTGATTTAACCGTTGAAAAGCTTGTAAGCTATGGAAGAACAGCACATGGCGGCTTTAACAGAAATTATGAAGAAGATCAGAAATATATTAAATTTGCCATGGATATAACAGGTGTTTGTGAATTTTCAAAAAAGCAGATTTCCGCTCTTTCGGGAGGACAGAAGCAGAGAGTGTGGATAGCTGTTGCCCTTGCACAGAATACTAAAATATTGCTTTTGGATGAGCCAACCACATATCTTGATATAAGATACCAAATTGAAATATTAAGACTTATTAAAAAGCTTAATACTGAATATAAAATGACGGTTGTTATGGTTCTGC
>DBGCRA010000034.1:0-9482 GCA_048359195.1 Candidatus Gallispira sp. | reverse complement strand
GCGTTAGCGGAGGTAGTTATATTGCCCTGCAAAGCAGGGCAGCTGTGGAAGTAGAGCGAACACAGCTACAGGAAGTTTTAACTTCCTGTAATATAACTTATCTGAAGAAAATGAAAGCTTGCTTTCGATTTTCAAAGATAAGTTACCGAGGCGTCAGTCGAGGTAGTTATATGCTTTGCGTCAGCAAAGAGCTATGTAAATGAAGTGAGCATAGCTACAGGAAGTTTTAACTTCCTGTAATATTATAATTAATAATGCTGATAAGGGTGTTCTCTATGGACACCCTTGTATTGACCTATTTTATATAAAAATAAAGTATAAATTGCTTGACAAAGTTATAATGTGATGATATAATATCATTTGATGTGTTGTCGGGTGATGTTAAGGAATATTACTTGACACTACGGAATAGGCTGACTATTCCTGCGGAACAGGAGTGTTATTATGCTTATTGATGTTAAATATCTTGCTGACAAGAGAGAAGAATTTAGCTTTAATGATAGCTTTAAACTTCCCCGAGGCAATAATATGATGGATATTACTGCAAATATAGACGGCATAGTCTATCGTAAAGATTCCGATTATATTGTGGAAGGCAGGGTAAAGACGGTTTTAAATTTGAATTGTGACTTATGTCTTAGTGCTTTTGAAACCAAACTTGATTTTGATTTTAATGAGGTGTATTCCGAAACACCTGATGAAGATCAGGAGATTTGGGAGCTTTCAGATAAGACGATTGATTTGAAGCCGGCTGTCATAGCTAACATCATGCTGAATCTGCCTATGCAGGTTTTGTGTTCCGATGATTGTAAGGGCTTGTGTCCTAAGTGCGGTCATAACTTAAATGACGGCGATTGTGGCTGTGACAGGGGTTATGTTAATCCACAATTTGAAAAGTTGTTAAATCTTTTTAATGATGATTAATTTATTTTATTTTATTTTATTGAATCAAGGAGGTGTATAGAAATGTCAATTTGTCCTAAGGGTAAGATGTCTAAGTCTAAGAGAGATAAGAGAAAGGCTCAGAGCTGGAAGATTGCTACTCCAACTTTAGTAGCTTGCAGCAAGTGCGGCGAGTTAATGATGCCTCATAGAGTTTGCAAGAACTGTGGTTCTTACAACAAGAAGTCAATTGTGGCTGTAGACTAATTATATAAATCAAGCAAAAACAGGGGTTGCTGATGCATCACCTGTTTTTTTGATGTTAAAAGATATTCCGGTGAAATTGATTTATGGTATTAAACAACCTCTATTTGACGGAAGAATTGCTTCCCTCACAATTTTTTGTTTGGAAAAGCCAATAGTCGTTATAAAGATTTTTAAATTTTTTGCTTTTAAAAATTGATAGTAAATATCTATAATTATTTAAAATTTTGTGTTTTTATATGATATTGGGATATAATAGAGTTAATGACATTTGTTATTGTTAAAAAAGTTCTGAAATTGGTGTGTTTTTTACAAAAATATTTGATATTTAATTTATTTATGGTATAATAATATATTATTATGGGATATTATGTTGGATGATTGTGTTTTGGACCGGTGGTAAAAATGTCTATTAAGAAATATAAGATAGCTATGCTTGGTCATAAGCGTATTCCTTCCCGAGAGGGAGGAGTAGAAATTGTTGTTGAGGAACTTTCAACAAGAATGGCAGCTATGGGGCATAATGTGGTTTGCTATAACAGAAGGGGCAGCCATGTTTCAGGCAAAAAGTATAATTCTGATAAAATTAAGGAATATAAGGGTGTTAAACTTAAAACGGTTTTTACCTTTGACAAAAAAGGCATAGCTGCAGCGTTGGCTTCTTTTAATGCAGCAGTGCGGTGTGTTGTTGGCAGATATGATATTGTGCATTTTCATGCCGAGGGTTCATGTGTTGCTATATTTATACCTCACCTTTTTGGAATAAGGACAGTTGTTACTGTTCACGGACTGGATTGGGCAAGGTCTAAGTGGGGCGGTGGTTTTGGCTCAAAGTACATAAAGCTTGGAGAAAAAATGGCAGTTAAATATGCTGATGAAATTATTGTTTTAAGTAAAAATATACAGCAATATTTTAAGAATACATACAACAGAGATACAGTTTATATTCCTAACGGAGTAAATAAGCCTGAAATTAAAGAGGCTGATGAAATAACGAAAAGGTGGGGGCTTAAAAAGGACCAATATATTCTTTTTCTTGGAAGAATTGTGCCTGAAAAAGGTATAGAGTACCTTGTTAAAGCTTTCAGAGATGTTAATACTGACAAAAAGCTTGTTATTGCAGGCAGCACGAGCAATACTGATGAATTTGTAAGTGAGATTGAAAAGCTTATAAAGCCTGACAGTAGAATTATACAGACAGGTTTTGTACAGGGCAGGGTTCTTGAAGAGCTTTACAGCAATGCTTATGTTTATACTCTTCCAAGTGACCTTGAAGGTATGCCCTTAAGTCTTTTGGAGGCTATGAGTTATGGCAACTGCTGTCTTACGTCAGATATACCTGAGTGTGCTGATGTTGTTGAGGATATGGGTATTACATTTAAGAAAGGTAATATTGATGAACTTAAAAATGTGTTACAGCAGCTTTGCGATAATAAGGATATTGTAAATAAGTATAAGTCTGCCGCAAGAGACAGAATTTGTGAAAAATACAACTGGGATGATGTAACCGGAAGAACTTTAAAGCTATATAAAAAATAAAAGGCTTAAAGGAGGATTTTATGGTATCTTATAATAAGGGACAAAGAGAAATATGGGTTGACAATGTTAAGGTTATTGCTTGTGTGTTTGTGGTTCTGGGACATTTTTTTCAGAGTATGGTTAAGTCTGAAATAATGGCTGATACAGATTTATATGAATGGTTTAATGAGACAATTTATTATTTTCACGTGCCCTTGTTTTTTATTTGCAGCGGCTTTTTATATCAGAAGCTGAATAGAGTTAATAATATTAAAAGTTGGATATTAAATATTAAGAAAAAGTCATTGAGCCTTGGCGTGCCATATTTTGTTTTTTCCATAATTTCGTGGCTTATTAAAAATGTGCTGTCATCTCAGGTGAATAATGAGGCCGGAAGTTTTTTTGAAAGTATTTTTATAAGTCCCGTGCCTCCATATTGGTTTTTATATGCTCTGTTTTTTATTTTTATTGTTACACCTACTTTTAAAAGTAAAAAGGAAGGGATATTTGGAATAATAATTGCCTTTATTTTGAGGATGTTGCTTGTAATGGGAAGAGGTCATTTGGGATTTATTCCCTATGGTGTTCTTAGAATAATGGAGTATGAAATATGGTTTGTTATGGGCATGAGTATTTGCCTTTTTGATTTCAAACAAAATATTTGCAGCAGCAAATATTCATTGCCTTTTTCTGTGGCAGCCGGAATAATTTTCATAATATTTAGTGTTTTTGCTTATATTATGAATATTGAGTGGGAAATAGGAGAGATTATATTGGGTATTGTTGCCTGTTTGTCGATAATTATATTGATTATTAAAATATATGGCAGCAAAAAACAAGGTGTTCTATTTGGATTTATGGCAAAATATACTATGCCTTTGTTTCTTATGCATACAATGTTTGCGGCAGGAATTAGGATTATACTTTTTAAGATAGGCATTATCCAAAGTGGAGTACATATTGTTGTAGGTGTTTTTGTAAGTTTTGTGGGACCTGTTTTGGCAGCAAATATTATGAGCAGTGTAAGTGTACTTGACTGTTTATTGTATCCTACAAAATATATTAAGATAAATTAGACGGGTACATGGGAGGATTAATATATGAGTTACGGGAGTAATAAAAAATTAAAGATAGCAGTTGCAGGAACAGGCTATGTAGGTCTTTCAAATGCTATATTGCTTTCACAGAACAACAGTGTATATGCTGTGGATATTTTGCCTGAAAAGGTGGATATGATTAATAATAAAAAATCTCCTATAGCTGATAATGAAATTGAAGAATATCTTGCAGAAAAAGAACTTGATCTGACTGCTACAACTGATGCTGAACTTGCATATAAGGATGCTGATTTTATAATCATATCAACTCCTACGAATTATGATCCGTTAAAGAATTATTTTGACACATCTTCTGTTGAGTCTGTTATTAAGCTTGTTATGGAAATAAATCCTAAGGCTGTTATGGTGATTAAGTCTACTGTGCCTGTAGGATATACTTTAAGTGTAAGGGAAAAGTTTAAATGTAATAATATTATATTTTCGCCTGAATTTTTAAGAGAGGGCAGAGCCTTATATGATAATCTTTATCCAAGCCGAATTATAGTAGGTGCTCCTTTGGAGGATGAAAGACTTGTTAATGCTGCTCATAAATTTGCCGAACTTTTAAGTGAAGGTGCAGTTAAGAAGGATATACCCAAACTTTTTACTGCTCCGACAGAGGCTGAGGCTGTTAAGCTTTTTGCCAATACATATCTTGCGTTAA
The DNA here is from genome assembly GCA_048359195.1 of Candidatus Gallispira sp. Taxonomy (GTDB): domain Bacteria; phylum Bacillota; class Clostridia; order Lachnospirales; family CAG-274; genus Gallispira. The sequence continues at coordinate 5,057 of DBGCRA010000034.1, read as the reverse complement.
GAGTTTCATTTTTTAATGAGCTTGATACCTATGCAGAGGTGCATGGTTTAAGTACAAAACAGATTATAGACGGTATTGGTCTTGACCCCAGAATAGGTACTCATTATAATAATCCAAGCTTTGGCTACGGCGGATATTGTCTGCCAAAGGATACAAAACAGCTCCTTGCCAATTACAAGGATGTTCCTGAAAATATTATACAGGCAATAGTTGATGCAAACTCTACGAGAAAAGACTTTATAGCAGACAGAGTGCTTGAACTTGCAGGCTATTATGATAATAATAAAGGCAGAGGCGGTGTCCCCGGAAATGGCGTGGTTATAGGTATATACAGACTTACAATGAAGTCAAACAGTGATAATTTCAGACAGAGTTCCATTCAGGGGGTTATGAAAAGGATTAAGGCGAAAGGTGCAGAGGTTGTAATTTATGAACCTACATTAAATGATAATGAGTTCTTTGGAAGTAAGGTTATAAATAATCTTTCTGATTTTAAATCCTGCTCCGATGCTATTATTGCTAACCGCTACAATACTGAGCTTGATGATGTTAAGGATAAGGTTTATACAAGAGATTTGTTTGGAAGAGATTAATATAATATGAAAAAAATTGTGTTGGTTATAATTTTAATAATATTTATATTGTTAAGTCTTTCATTGATTTTTGCACAGATTATAATAGGAGCTAAAAACGGGGAAAAAAATAAAGAGCTTTATGAAAATGAAGTAAGCATTTACTCCTATGACGGTTTAAGGCTTGCAGCTGAAGAAAGAGTGCAGAATAATTATACCAATAAGTGAGTTATATTTGTTCATTCCTACAGAACAAGTAAGGAGGACTTTAAAAACTATACGGATGTATACTTTGAAAAGGGTTATAACGTTCTTTCTCCCGATAACAGGGCACATGGAAAGAGTGAGGGTGAATATATTGGTATGGGTTATTACGAAGAACTTAAAAAGAAATGTATTGCTTATAACAATGATTTCAGAGAAAAAACAAAAAATATGAATGAATCATTATATGATAAGCAGATAAAATATTTTTGGCAGGACCGGGAGTGGAAAAATGAAAATATTAATAATAAGAAATTATCCTAGTTTTATGGATGTTGAGCATAATACATATAATATTCAGGAAATTGGTCTTGCAAAGGCGCTTATAAGAAAGGGACATATTTGTGATATAGTTTTTTGGGCTAAAGATGAAGAAAAGGTTGTTGACTATGTGTTTGATGATAATAAGCATATCAATGTTTATTACAGAAAAGGCAGAAATATATTAAAGAATGCCATTTACAACAATATTGATGATTTGATTGAAAGTTATGATGTAATACAGCCATGTGAGTATAATCAGTTTCAGTCATGGTTATTGGCGAAAAAATATTCCGATAAAACCGTAATTTATCATGGACCTTATTATTCTCCTTTTAATAAGGGATATAATACGATGTGTAAGATTACTGACAGACTTGTTCTTGGTACATACAAGAGAAAAAATACACCTTTTATTGTAAAGAGCAAATTGTCAGAGGATTTTCTTGTAAAAAAGGGTATTAAGAATGTAACTGTTGCAGGAGTGGGCGTTGATTTAGATGCTTTTAAAGTTAATAAAGCTGACAAAATACCTGAAAATGTTAAGGCTATTGATGATATTGATTCTGAAATTAAGCTTTTATATATAGGCAGACTTGAGCCCAGAAGAAATATTCCTTTTTTGTTTGATGTATTAAAGGGAGTAAGGGATAAGGGTGTTAACGCTATCTTGGTTGTCATTGGTACGGGTGATAGTCAGTATAAAAAGACAGTATTTGATTATGCTTGTAAAATAGGTGTAATTGACAGTATTTATTATATAGATAAGCTTGAACAAAAGTATTTGTCCTGTGTTTACAGTATATGTGATATTTTTGTTCTTCCTACTTATTATGAAATATTTGGCATGGTGCTGCTTGAGGCAATGTATTTTGGAAAGACTGCCGTTACAACAGAAAACGGCGGTTCCGATATGCTTATTTCTAACGGCGATGACGGTATAGTAATTAAGGAATTTGATGTTAATAAGTGGGTTAATGCTATAATTGAAAATAAAGATGACGGCAGAATTGGAAAAAATGCTGAAATTAAGATTAAAGACAGATTTTTATGGGATTGTCTGGCGGATAAGTTTATAGAAATCTACAAGAGGGCAAAAAAATGAAAGTTTTAATGGTTAATAAGTTTCTTCATCCTAACGGTGGGTCTGAAACATATATATTTAAACTTGGTGATTATCTGAAGGAACAGGGTCACGATGTGGAATACTTTGGTATGGAGCATAAGGGTCGATGCGTTGGCAACAGTGTAAATGCATATACTTCCGATATGGATTTTCACGGCGGAAGTAAACTGTCCAAACTGACCTATCCGTTCAAGACCATTTACTCGTCAGAAGCCAGAAGAAAGATAAGACTTGTGCTGGATGATTTCAAGCCGGATGTGGTTCATCTTAATAACTTTACATATCAGATCACACCGTCTGTAATATTGGAGATTGTGAAGTGGAGAAGGCAGACCGATAAGAATTGTAGGATTGTGTTTACTGCACATGATTATAACCTTGTTTGCCCAAACCATATGCTCAACAATCCGGGGAGCAGGCAGAACTGCGAGAAATGCTTGGGCGGACACTTCCTGAATTGCACGAAGGGCAAGTGCATCCATGAGTCCACAGCCAAGAGTGCGGTCGGTACAGCCGAGGCATATTTCTGGAAGTGGAAGGGTACTTACAAATATATAGATAAGATTATCTGCTGCTCCGAGTTTATGAAGAGCAAGATGGACAGTAATCCACAGTTCCGAAATAAGACTGTGGCAATCCACAACTTTATCGATAAGGTTGAGCGGAGAGATAGTACCAAAAAAGATTATGTCCTGTACTTCGGCCGGTTCTCCGAAGAGAAAGGCATTGGCACACTGCTGAAAGTTTGTAGGGAGCTGCCGGAGATATACTTCATTTTTGCCGGAACGGGGCCGCTGGAAAAAGAGATTGAGAACATACCAAATATCAGGAATGTCGGATTTCGGGTCGGAGAAGCATTGGAAACGCTGATTCGAGAAGCACGGTTTTCTATCTATCCGTCAGAGTGGTATGAGAACTGTCCATTCTCAGTCATGGAGAGCCAGATGTACGGTACACCGGTTCTTTGTGCGAACATCGGCGGTATTCCGGAGTTGATAAGGGTTAATGAGACCGGTGAGTTGTTTGAGAGCGGCGATGAAGCCGGGCTTAAGGAGAAAATAAAAAGACTTTGGAACAATAAGAAGCTCACAGATGATTACAGTAGAAACTGCAAGCAGATCAACTTTGATACGATAGATAAGTACTACGAGAAGCTGATGAGAATCTATTTTGGCAAAATTAAAGACCGGGCTGATATAAGAAATAGTATCAATTAGGAGACAATTAAACGAATATTACTGATTGCAAGTCATTTATCAGAACCGATTTGAAAGATGTTGTTCGGAAATTGCGCAAGTGTTGTACGGCAAATATGGCAGCTGATAACAAACTGTTTATTTTCAGATTTGAAAATGAACTATTCACATAAATTATATGAAAACAGCGAGTTGCAATTAAATTCATGTAAAAATATTATAGGAGGATATATTATTATGAAAAAATCGCAGATTTTTAAATCTATTAGGGGGGAGGTAAAAAGTGTGTTATCATGCATCTCTCCCAAGCTTGAAACTGCTATAAATTATAGATATGTAACAGGTCAATGGCTGAACTGGAATTCTCCGCAGGATTTCAACGCTAAGATTAATTGGCTGAAGTGTAATACATATTACAAAAACGATGTGGTCACATCATGTATAGATAAATATAAAATTCGTGAATATTTGTCTGTCAAGGGATTGTCAGAACTTTGCCCCAAATTATATGGAGTATATAAGGATGCAATCAGTGTGAATTGGGAAGATTTCCCCAATCAGTTTGCCGTTAAATGTAATCACGGTTGTGGAATGAACATAATTGTAAAAGATAAGAAAAATCTAAACATAAAGGGCGCAACCTGTCAGCTGGCATCTTGGCTTAAAGAAGATTACTGGAAAAAAGGTGAATTTCAATATCGCTATATAGATAAAAGAATAATCGTAGAAGAATATTTAGGCGATGGAGAAGCGCTAAAGTGTTATAAGTTCTATTGTTTTAATGGTATTCCAAAAGTCGCTTATCTTTCAATGGAGGAAGATCGGTATTTGGATTATTACGATATGGATTTCAACAAGCTGCCGTACAACCTTGAAGGACATGATAGTTTTCCAAGGAGGCTTGAAAAGCCCGATACATGGGATTCGATGGTGGAAATATCAAAAGTACTCTCAGAGGATTTTCCGTTTGTTCGTGTTGATTTGTACGATGCAAAAGGAAAAATTTATATCTCTGAGTTGACTTTTATTCCAACGGGTGGTTATATGAAAATCGATCCACCGGAAACTATGAAACAATGGGGTATGTGGCTGAATCTGCCAATGTAAGTTTGAAAAAAATCAGATGAAAGAAAGAATTTAAAATCTGTGGAACGATAAGAAACTCACAGATGAATACAGCAAAAACTGCAAATAACAGCTTTGAAATAAGTGAGTTTTGGAAAATCCTTTTAGGCAAAAATCCTAATGGTGGACTTTGGTATTTGTGGACTCTTTTTGTTATAGCTATGGTGTTTGCTTTATTAAGTAAGCTTAAAATAAATTATAAGATTTATATAGTGGCCGGTATTCTTCTTTATGCCTTGCTTTATTTTATACCACAGGGCTTTTACTCTAATCTGCTTAAATACTTTATATTTTATGCAGTAGATATTGTTGTGGCAAAGAATTACGGAAAAATAAAGGTATTAATGTCCTCTTATATATTTGGTATAACATTTTTTGTTTTGTTTGTTATTATGCTTGTTACAGAAAATGTGCCTTATGCTGTTACGGGTCTTTTGGGCACGGGTATTGTAATGTTTTTAAGTATAAGGATAGGCAATAATGAAAATGCTGTATTTAAGTTTTTTAATGAAA
>DBGCRA010000033.1:0-11214 GCA_048359195.1 Candidatus Gallispira sp. | reverse complement strand
GTGCAATTCAGCACTTTCAGCTTCGCTGAAAGCAAGCTAACGCTTGCCGATTTCTTTCGGTGCAAACTTTCCGATTCAATATTCCCTCTTGCTTACAAACATTATACAATATTTGTCGTATTTTGTAAAATATATTTTTTATATTTTTCACAGGGGACAGTCCCCCGCAAAATTTTTACCCATAATAAAAGACACTCTGTCAATTAGCTGTTATAAAACATAACCACTTAACAAAGTGCCTCTTAAAAAAATATTTGACAGCACAACAATTTTATGCTATCATAATATTACAAGAGGGGGCAACCTCAGCGGTTGCTATCCCATTGCAGTTTACAGTTATTTATAACCGTTCACCGGGCAGGGTGGGCGGTTATTTTCGTATTATGTAAAGAATTATAAGTAACAAAGTTAAATATAATATTTCCTTATCCATAAAATCACCTCCCTTGTAAAAAGGTAGGTGAGATAACAACCGCCTTGTTGTCAGAACTTTCAGCTACGCTGAAAGCGAGGCTAAAGCCTCGTCGGATCAATTCAGCATTTTCAGCTTCGCTGAAAACCAGCCTTCGGGGCTGGTCGCAAAACACGCTGCGTTTTGCTGCTCGCCCATGCAACCAGGCTGTCCGATAAATCTTTCGGTGCAATTCAGCACTTTCAGCTTCGCTGAAAGCAAGCTTTTTGTGCAATAAATACACGTTGCGTTTTATTGCAAGCTTGCCGATTTCTTTCGGTGCAATTCAGCACTTTCAGCTTCGCTGAAAGCAAGCTAACGCTTGCCGATTTCTTTCGGTGCAAACTTTCCGATTCAATATTCCCTCTTGCTTACAAATATTATACAATATTTGTCGTATTTTGTAAAATGTGTTTATAATAAAAAAGCACCCTTTTCAGAGTACTTGACAATACAAAATATTTATGTTAGCATTAAATCACAATCAGAACTTTCAGCTACGCTGAAAGCGAGGCTGAAGCCTCGTCGGATTAATCTTTCCGATTCAGTGAGGGAGCAACAACCGTTGCCTTTCCCCTTTGAACGTATTTTTTTACTTTACCGTCCTATGGTTCAGATAGGGCGGTTATTTCTTTGTTATGGCAACTACAATAATAGTTACTAATAATGTAAAACTAATTATGTATTCCATATCTACACCCCCTTTCTATAAGGGAGTGGAAAAGACAACCGCCGTTATCCCCTCTCAAAAAACATTATACAATATTTGTCGTATTTTGTAAAATATATTTTTTTATATTTTTCTCAACCCCCAGCCCATGCAAAAATCATATTCAGCATAGGGGACTATTCAGCATAGGGGACAGTCCCCTATGCTGTTATATCTGTACTAACCACCCCACCATTGTAGGGGCGTGCATTGCACGTCCGCACCAGATTCATTATCACACTTTATAAAACAATATAACAACACCCCTTAAGCAACAAAAGTACCTCCTGTCAAAGTCAAATCCATTGTATACTTTCCATGCTCAAAATTATGAACAGCCTTTTCAATAACCATATATGTATTAACCGAAATATCTCCCAATGTCATTTGAACGGCAACACTGGCGCCTGCTCTTGCCTCTATACAGCCAAAAACACCGCTTAAAGACAGATTTCTTGTTTTCTCATTATAAAGAGTTAAAAGCTCATTACCCACAACATCAGGATACTCCTCCTCATCCAGCTTTTGAGTAAACTGCAAAACACCCCACTGACTGATATTGTTACCGTCCTGATAAATATATTCCTTACGTACACCGCTTTCATTATCATCAATATAAAGCTGAATTCTGTTATATGTATTACTGTCAATGGAAGAAGAATAACTAAGATCCTCAGCCACCTCCTCAGTCAGGAGCAAATCAAGCTTCAAACTGTTCACATCTCTTAAAGCAAGCTTTCCAAAATCATCATAAATAATAAACATTTTTCCCGTATTGTCTAATGTATCATCAATAGCATTCTGCATAATATCAAATAAAGTCTGATTATCCTCTATTTTATTAGGTATGGAATAACCCGTATTATCAACCTGTCCCAAATTAAGCATATAATCCTCAGCAATCATTTTATAGAGCTCATCAGCTCTCTTGTCAGTATAAATGTATGTATCTTTGTTTTTAAAATACCTCAACTGGTCATAAGCGGTAACACTAATTAAGCCATCTTTTCTTCTGGATTTGGTAAACACATAGCCATAAAAAACACCGACATCATTGTGTTTAAATATGACGGTATCGCCCTCCTGAAAGTTAATGACATTATCCTTAACCACCGTAAATTCAAGGGAAGCAGGACTGCCCTTTCTGTAAGTTTTCCAAGAAACTCCATCCTGAATGATTGGCACAAACATTTCACTGTTATGTACTATATAAAGATTATAAGAATCTCCCGTACTTGCCGTATCCAAATATTCCTTTTTAACACCGCCGTCACCTGATACACTGGCAATTACAACACTTGTAAGCTCGGTTTTTGAACTGCTGCTTTCCTTAACATTTTCAGTAATAATATATACATCTGCGCTCTGTGTTCCAAAGGCAAGAGCCTCGTTATGTGAGTTAAAAAATATATCTATTTTATTACCCTTTATGGCACCGCCCGTATCCTCAGCATAATAAATTTTACCGTTAATTTCCACCTTACTGCCCAGTGGAATAACACTTGTATCAACGGCTATTGTATGATTAGCCTTTGCCTTAACACCGCTTGCAGTAATACCGTCAGTTTTTCCGGTACAAATAACACAAGGGCAGTAAGCTGTAAGTGTAAATTTCCCAAGGTATCTTTTAACAACCTCAGTAGTGGTTGAACTGCCCGAGCTTCCCGAATCCAAAGACATACAAGCGTGTCCCGAGCCGATATATACACCGCCCTTTTTTGCAGCGCTGCCTGAGCCGATATGAGCAGCATCACTGTAAGCCTTAAATAACCCTGTAGCAAGGAGCTTGGATTTTAAAGTACTTGTAGTACCGTCAGCACTCATATTGACGCCTGCAAGTATATAGCAGCTTATTATAATAGAGGAACAGTCAAAATCTCCCGAGCCGCCTTTAACTTTTTTATTGTTAGCAAGTATGGAGTTTAATCCGCTCCATCTTCTGGTTTGTGAATATCCGTAATTGTCATCATTAATAATCTGAGACATATAAGAGGCAGCAGCCTCAGCAATTTCAGTATCAGTACATTCAAGATACACATTCCAAGGATAGCTGTACCAGGACTTTTTATTTATTTCACTGCCGGTCTGGTCTCCCGGCTTTGGTCCCGTAATACCATTATTTTCATCACTTGATGCCTGACCAATATAACCCATAATACCACCACCTTAATTTGAATTATTTTCAGTATAAACACTTTCCTGAAATTACACCAAAAAAGCACTCAACATAGTTTGTTAAGTGCTTAAATTTATATTCATATAAAAAGTACCGCCTAATCAAAGACTAAGCGGTACACGATAATTAAAGAAGCTTTGGCTGGAGCGTCACCCCCAACATCTCTTTTGCCCATTACCGAAGTATGTGGCGTATGAAGACGCACTTTTCACCTCAAAGACTTCTCTTTTTATTGTACTATAATTTTAACATATTTATCCCTTTTTGTAAAGGATTTTCTTGTTTTTAAGGGATTTATTCCATGTTGTATTTCCTATGTACCAAAATGAAATAACAGAATTTTTATAATTTTTTGGATCCTCTTTAACAGCTAGTTTCAAAACAAGTTTAAACTTTTCTCCATTATCTTCTATTTCTTTTAGAAGAATTCCTGTTTTGGGCTTATTAGCCTCAATAATATAATCGGGATTTTCTATTATTACGGAAATGTAAGAATAAAATCTCTCATAATCATTAGGATGTCTTTCTTTTATGTGTTCTATTCTCTCATCCGTAATAATAACATCATCAGTCACAATGTCATCTGATATACAACTATAAATATTCCTGTCAATTTTACCAACCGTATACACTTCATAAGCTCCGCTTTCTGAATTATTTTCATTAATTATAGCACTGGTGTCACATTTTGTAAAACAAATAAGAAGTTTTGCGCTTTTACAAAATTATAAATAAGTTTTCTTCACTTTTTTAAAAGCAAAATTTTCCCCACTTTTTCAAAATTGTAAATTCTCATTTAAACAATTGTTAAGAAAGTATACCGACTTTTCGCACACATAACCCTTTTCTAAAAGAGGTCAGGCTGTCGACTTTTTCGACAGCCTGAAGAATGTTGCATTTTGCAACACCCTCTTTCTCCATTTGAAAAGGCACTCACATTTCTGCAAGTGCCCACCTTATAAGCAGAATTATTGGCTAGGCGGTGTATCTAGCATCTCAGGTACTCCATTCAGAGTGTGTCGGGAACCATTTCCGACCTCAATAATTCTACTTTATAATTATATCTTTTTACATTGTAATTATACCCCAATCACATCAAATTGTCAATTAAATTTTTTCAATCTATCACTATGCAAACGTCTTTCAACCTTAGTTTGAGATACATCATATAAACTTGCAACATATAAATAATTTTCTTTTATATCCAGTTTTATAGCAACTAGTATATTCTCTGAAAACTTTTTAACAAGTTCGATACTATTTGGTTCTTTTGGATTTTTTCCAACATAATCAGGATTTTCAATAATTTCGGGTATCTCTTTAATATATTTTAAGCAATTTCCATGATTACTCTTTTTAAGATGAACCGACAATCCAATAGAACAGTATATTTCCATATTTGGTAAATCCGTACCCGCTATTATGTTTAATTTTTGATATAGTTTTCCTACAATAATCAATTTTTCGTTATCCATTTATGCCTCAATCCAGATTAACATATTATTAATAGTATATATATTCACAGTAACCGTTAATACATCTCAGCTTTTTATTTTGAGCCAAGTAAAACTTGCCCCACCCTACGACCTAAGGCTAATATGATAATCATATTTGAATAAAAAGACTTGAAAACTTATCCATCAAAAATCGTGAGTAACTTAGCACTTTCAGCTTTGCTGAAAGCCACACCTTCGGTGCAATCCTCTTGCTTATATTTAGTATACAATATTTGTCGTATTTTGTAAAACATATTTTTTATGTTTTCCGCAAACCCCTGTCCCCCGCAAAAATCGTAATATAACCATCCCTTACCCCCACATTTTTATAACCTGTCCCACAGTAATATAATTAGGATTGGAAATACCATTTAAAGAAGCAATTTCAGAATACTTAGAGCCGTCCTCAAAATAATCCTTGCAAATCTTCCACAATGTATCTCCTGCCTTTACGGTATAATACTGACTAAGCTCCCTGTCATCAGCTCTGGGGGTATCAGTTTCAACAGTAAATTCAGTAGTATTATTATCAGAACTTTCCTCCTCAAGATAACGCTTTTGGGTTTCATAAGGGTTATAAACTTTAAGCACAACGGAAGCAGTTACATCAAGACCATTTTCCCTGGATTCCTCGTAGGAATAGCTTTCAAGGGAAACAGTCTTAACAGTTGCATAAATGGATTTACCATCAGGAGTATTTCTTGATAGAATATAATCAAAAGGCTTACCCGAAGTCATAAGCTCGTCCAAAAGATTAATATAATACTTTACGGGTTTAAGTTCCACATTAACAAAAGGATACTGATAATAAGGAATAAGAAAATCAAAGCTGATTTCCGCAAGAGAAGGTCTTTTTAGTATATTAATCTGTTCCCCGCTAATAAGGTCAACTGTTTCATTTCTGCCACTGACATTAACACTAATTGAAGAAGGGGTAACGGGAAGAATATTACCCTTTAAAGCAACAACATACCCCGTAATACTGCTAATACCAAACATTTAAGCATGCACCCCCTCACTCATTACATAAAATCTTTCAGTCAGCTTATTTTCCAGCTTGTTAATAAAGCTGTCAATATCATCATCAGACTTAATTTCATTTTTCATATTGCTCATATCGATTTTAATGGTAACATCACCTGAAGAGCCTGAATCTTTTTCACTGCTGTAACCCTTTAAAGTATTCATAACACTGCCGCTAATATCCAGACTGTCAGAAAGGTTTAAAGCAGCCCTTCGGCTTTCGTCTATATTGTCGTTAATACCATTTGCGGTACCCTGTACAATATATTCGCCAATTTCATACATAACCTTAGAAGGTGACTCTATCTCCATTTCATTATTCACCTTTTCCTTAATGGTTTTTGCCATTTTTATAGCAGCCTCAACAAGAGCACCATGCATGGAATTCATACCGTCTATCATACCCTGTACAACATATTCACCAATTCCATACATCACTTTTGAAGGTGATTCTATTTTCATTGCTTCCTCAACCGTACCTGTTACAGTATCAGCAACGGTTCCTGCTGTTGTTTTAACATCTTCTGTTTTTGATGCCATACCATTATTAAGTTCTTCAATGGCATGTGCACCTGTTTCAAATAAATTCATATCTTGAAATGGTCCCATTGTTGCCGTAACAGTCTGCTTTGCCGCCTCATCTACTGCTTTCTTTGCTTCCTCTGCAAGTGTAATGGCATTGCTGTTTACAGCCTCCACAGCCTCCTCTGATGAAAGCCCTGCCGCATATTCTTTTACGCTTTCCATTGCCTGAGCCCTCATATTTTCATCAAGTTCAGTACTGTTTATTACCTCATACATACCTGATAAAGCAGTTTCGGCTGCCTGCTTTACTTCTTCATTACTTGATGCAACAGTTTCAGCCCAACCACTCATAGCACTTTCTTTTCCTTCAAAGGCTTGATTTATCTGATCTACGGTTGAACCTGCCTCATCACCTGCATTTTTAAGCTCAGTTATAATCTGTGACAAATATGCCGCACTTTCTTGACTTCCATCGCTTAAAGCTTCTATAAGACCTGCATCAAGGCCATATTTCTCAGCCTCTTTAAGATTATCTTTATAATTATTAATATAGTCAGCCTGCTTATTCATAGCATCTATCATTTGACTTACAGATAAATCACATTCGGTACTTACCTCATCAAAAAGCCCAACTTGTCCGCTTATACTGTTATAAGCAGCATTATAAGCCTCATCATATTTTGTCTTAAGATCCGATAAAGCCTCACTCATTTCACCGATAGCAATAGCTTCTGCATCCTCAGCAGTTACAGCACTGGCGTAAGCCTGTTGTCTTGCAATATCCATATATTCATATTCTTTTTCAATTGCTTCTATCTTACTCTGCTCCTTATCGTAATCCGCCTGAAGTTTGTCTATTTGTTCTTGTATCTCATTATATCCATCAATAGCATTTGTAAGTTTTGGTTGATCATTTTCCGATACACTTGAGTTGCCATAATTATTTAACTTGTTTATCTCATCCTGAAAAGAAGCCTGCTCTTCTTTAAGTTCCTTTATTTTTGCATCTATAATAGAGCTGTTATATTGAAATTCACCCCATTGCTTGTTTAATTCTTCAGCTTTCTGCTGCCTTGTCTGTGCCTGTATAGCAGCCTTAACACTTTCCGTATATGCATCAATATCAGCTACTGCATCACTGTATCCAACACTAAGCCCCGGTACAGCCTCATTAATTTTGTTTATAATAGCCTCCATTTCAGCACTGCTTCCTGCTGCATCTCCTGTTGCATCTGACAAGTCTTCAAGTTGCTGCACAAGAGCAAGAGCTGCTGTAGCATTATTATCTATTTCACTCATGCTTTCAGAATATCCTGTCATAAGCTCATTATGCCTGTCATGGAGCTCATCACACTCAGTTACAAGTTCTTCCATTGTCTTTTTATTTGCATTATAACTTTCCGTCAAATCATCAATCTGATATTTAAGACTTTCAGCCTTTGTACTGTTTTCACCATACTTTTCACAAGCCTCATCATACTGGTCATTCAAATCCTGTAACTCATAATACTGCCTTCTGCTTGTAGCTGTTAATTGATTTACTTCATCTTCAGTACTTCCTAATACAGAGCAAAACGTAATAAATCCTGCCACTGCCGCAGCAACTGCTGTTACTATAAGGAAAAACTGGTTAGCCGCCATTGTTGCAGTAAGGGCTGCAACAGCCGACTGAACCGCAGGACAGGTAACTACCGCAAATGCAGTAAGTGCAGTTGCCAGAATAGTAACAGTAACAGCAAGTCCTGCAAGAACAGCACTAAAAACAGGGCTTGAATCAATAACATTACCTAACCATGTAAAAAACTTTTCACCCGCACCATAAAGAGAGGTCAAAGCAGGATTAAGGTCCTCACCTATGGAATTTGACATATTTTCAATAGCATTTACCATTGACTGCTTTGCATTTTCACTTGTACTTGCCACAGACTCATAAGCACTTTCCGTAGCTCCTGCCGATTCCGCCATGGCAGCCATGGTCGTATTAAATTCAGAAGCACCTGCATTATACAGTGCCATAGCACCGGCACCTGCCTCCTGTGAACTCCATAGCCCATTAAATTTAGCTGTATTACCATCAACATATGTTCCTAATTCATTAAGCACATCACCTAATGAATAACCCTGTGCCATAAGACTTTCAAATGAAGCCCCTGTCTGCTCCCTTAGAGCCTGGGCCGCAACTGAGCTGCTGTTACCCAATTCTGTAAGCATACTTTCAATATATGTACCTGCCTGTGATGCCTGAATACCGCTGTTTGTAAGTCCAACATAAGCCGATGCAATATTGTCCATTTCCACACCATAATTAGCAGCCAAAGGTATAACACTGCTTATGGCATTTGCAAATTGGTCTACAGATGTTTTGCTTAAATTCTGCGTTGTAATAAGCATATCCGATATACCTTCAGCCTCTCCTGCACTCATACCGTATGCATTTAACGCCGTAGAAAGTATGTCTACTGCCGTAGAAACCTCAGTAAAGCTTCCTGTTGCAAGCTTAGTTGCCGTAGCAGTAAGACTAACTGCATCAGCACTGTCTACACCTGCCGAAAGTGCCTGATATACTGAATTTGAAATATCATTTACACTTTCTCCTGTTTCAAGTGACAGATTTCTTATGCCTTCTTTCATACTCTCCATGGATGCGGCAGAAGTATCTGTTATGGTTGAAATCTTTGTCATTGCTGTTTCAAATTCAGCAGCACCGTCAGCAGCATCCAAAAGGGTACCTGCAATTTCTGCCACCTTACCTGCAATGGCCATTACCTTTAAAGCAGAGCCAATTGCATTTATAGACTTAACACAGTCATTACCAAATTCATTGGCATTTTCTGATGTTTCACCGCAACTGCTGCTTACGCTTTCCAGTGCTTTGCCTACATTGCCTGCTGCCTCCACAGCACCTGAACTGTCAATATCTATTACAGCTCCGTTTAAATTTTGCACAGCTGCCTCTGCAGCACTAAAGCCTGCTGTAAAGCCCTCTACACTTTTTGTTATTCTTGTCAAATTTCCACTTATGTTGTCAACAAGCTCTAATGCTGTTGTTATTTTTGTACCTGTCACTGTTCCCGCCACACTATCACCTCACTACCTGTATTAAAAAAGCACCTACATTACTGTAAGTGCTACATATTGTATTTAATATATTATTATAAACATTTTATTTAATAAAACAAATTATATCAAAGTTCTGCTTTGATTCCGGGCTGAATTTTATGAGTTTTCTTAAAATCCTTTACTATCTTTCTAGGAACACTGCTTCTTCCATAATTTTGAAGTATTATTCTGTTCAGCTTATTGCCTGCTTTATATGTAATAACCAAATATTCAACTGACGAAAGGGCAGCCGTTGCAAGAGCTGCTCCTGAATCCCCTGTTATAGCTTTACCTGCAATCGCTCCCCCAACAAAATCTCCTCCTACCTGCGTATCAATATGTACTACTTTATCTCTTGAGAGCTTTATTTCATTATTTTCATATTTAAAGTATATATTATCTTCACCGTATGCTATTTCCACTATAACATTTTGGGCAAGAGGAAGTCCACTTTTGTGTATAATTGTATCAGTTAAAGAAGCACTATACATTGTTTTAAGTGTTTTATCCCGTTCAGCATTTTCAGCAGCCTTTTTAAAACACCACACAGTAAAATAACCAAATCCAACAATAATAACCAGAAAAATAAAAAAACATATAATATTACCAGCAGTTTCATAGCTCATAACAAATACCTCAACATAAATAATTCTACAACAATGCTATATTTATATGAATAATTATACTTTACTCATACCCCAAAGTCAATGAAATTTATCTGCATTTTTCGACAAAATTTCTCCCCTGTCCTCTGACAAGGGGACGGTTCTCTTGTAGCATTGTTATCTTTCGCCTTGTCACACAATCACCTCACTGTCTGTATTAAAAAAGCACCTACATT
The DNA here is from genome assembly GCA_048359195.1 of Candidatus Gallispira sp. Classification (GTDB taxonomy): domain Bacteria; phylum Bacillota; class Clostridia; order Lachnospirales; family CAG-274; genus Gallispira. The sequence goes on along the minus strand of DBGCRA010000033.1, from coordinate 894 downwards.
TCTGTAAGTGCTTACATATTATATTTATTTAATAAAATCAATTATATCAAAGCTCTGCTTTAATTCCGGGCTTATTTTTATAAATTTCTTTAAAATCCTTTGCTATCTTTCTTGGAAAACCAAGCCTTCCATAATTTTCAAGTACAATTCTGTTCACCTTATTGTTTGCATTGTATGTAATAATCAGATATTCAACTGACGAAAGAGCTGCTGACGCAAGTGCAGCTCCTGAATCCCCTGTTATAGCTTTACCTGCAATAGCTCCACCAACAAAATCTCCTCCAACTTGTGTATCAATGTATACTACTTTATCTTTTGAAAGCCTTATTTCATTACCTTCATTTTTAAAGTATATATTATCCTTACCGTATGCTATTTCCACTATAACATTTGGCGGAAGAGGAAGACCGCTTTTGTGTTTGAGTACACCTACTAAAGAAGCATCATATTTGGTTTTAAGCGTTTTGTCTCTTTCTGCATTTTTAACTGCCTGTTTAGTACCCCACAAAGCTATAAAAATAAGTCCGCCAAATACTAAAACGAATATAAGCACAAATATAAATATAATAAAACACCCCAAAAAATTAATAAACATAAGAATTCACCCAACTCCCATTAAAAAATAAAACAATACTTTAGGGTCTGACAAGGGGACGGTTCTCTTGTCCTCTGAGGTCTGACAAGGGGACGGTTCTCTTGGAGGTCTGACAAGGGGACGGTTCTCTTGTAGCATTGTTATCTTTCGCCTTGTTGCACAATCACCTCACTGTCTGTATTAAAAAAGCACTTACATTTCTGTAAGTGCTTAAACATATATTATATCAAAGCTCTGCTTTAATTCCGGGCTTATTTTTATAAATTTCTTTAAAATCCTTTGCTATCTTTCTTGGAAAA
>DBGCRA010000032.1:0-4528 GCA_048359195.1 Candidatus Gallispira sp. | reverse complement strand
ACTATGCTATATTGACATTGTAATATGAAAAACATATGTTAATTTTATTAAAAAGTCTAAATATGTAACTAAAATGTTTCAAATCTTAACACTTTTGAAACTTGATGCGTTTGTCCTGTTACTTAAAGCACCTTATCAAGAAAAGCCTTTAATCTGTCACTCTTGGGATTGGTAAAGAACTCATCCGGTGTATTTTCCTCAAGAATTTTACCATTTTCCATAAATATAACCCTTGAAGCAACCTCTCTTGCAAATCCCATTTCGTGAGTAACAACAACCATTGTCATATTCTCTTTGGCAAGATTTTTCATTACATCCAAAACCTCACCAACCATTTCAGGGTCAAGAGCAGATGTAGGTTCATCAAAAAGCATAACATCAGGCTCCATACATAAAGCACGAACAATGGCAATCCTCTGCTTTTGTCCGCCTGAAAGCTGATTTGGATAACTATAAGCTCTGTCAGCAAGACCTACTCTTTCAAGTAACTCCAATGCCTTTTTTTCAGCCTCGGTCTTACTCTTTTTAAGAAGCTTCATAGGACCGATAGTAAGATTTCTCATAATAGTCATATGCGGAAACAGATTAAACTGCTGAAAAACCATACCCATTTTTTGTCTGTGCTTGTTAAGATTATTCTTTGGGTCAGTTATATCTGTGCCCTCAAAGAATATATGACCTGATGTCGGTACCTCAAGAAGATTTAAGCACCTTAAAAATGTAGACTTGCCTGAACCTGAAGGTCCTATTACAACAACAACCTCACCGTTATAAATATTATTATTTACGTTATCAAGAGCCGGTGTTTTATTTCCAAAGTCCTTTGTAAGGCTTTCAACCTTTATTAACGGATTATTATCTTTCACCGGAGTTCAGCCTCCTTTCAAGACGTGCTGATATACTTCTTAAAACAGAAACAATTACAAAGTATATAATAGCTGCTGCCATAAGAGGCAAAAAGAAATTATATGTTCTGCCCTTTATAAGCAATGCCTTTGCAAGTAAATCATCCAATGAAACCATACTTGCTATGGATGTTTCCTTTAAGAGTACAACAAGTTCATTACAAAGAGCAGGAAGTGCACTCTTTAAAGCCTGAGGAACAACAATATAAAGCATAGTTGCTATGTAACCAAAGCCAAGGCTTCGTCCCGCTTCCATCTGTCCTCTGTCAACGCCGTTAATGCCACCTCTTATAATTTCAGCAACATAAGCACTTGAATTAATTGTAAAGCCTAATATTGCAACGCCAATCTTGTTTGTTGAATTTGCAAGAATAACAAAGTAAATCATCATTATCTGCACAATAGTAGGTGTACCCTGAATAACATTAAGGTAAAGCTTGCATATTGCATTGAAAAATCCAAGAATAAATCTGCCTATTTTTTGTGATAAGCTCTGGGTAGGAGTATCCACTCTTCTGTCATGGCTTACCCTTATAATGGCAATTACAAGTCCAAGCAAAAGTCCCAGTATAAATGCACATACAGTAAGCTGTATTGTTACTTTAAGACCGTCTAAAAGCCATTTCCACCTGTCGTCTACTATAAAGTTATCATATAAATGTCCCATCCAGCTTTCTGCCGTTTCGGGTGAAGTGAAGAAAGCCAGTATATTATAAATTATATCTTTCATATTTTTTCCTCAAAATAAGGGTGTGCATTACACACACCCTTGCGTAAAAATTATTACTCATTTAAGTACTTGTCTAAAATAGCCTGTAATTCGCCGCTTTCCTGCATTTCCTTAAGAGCATTGTTAATAGCGTCTAAAAGCTCAGTGTTTTCCTTGGAAACTGCAATAGCATACTGCTCGGAAGTTAAGTTTTCTTCAAGCTTAACAAGACCTGTTGCATTGTCAACAATCTTCTTTGCAGGCTCATTATCAATAACTACGGCATCAATCTTGCCTGCCACCAATGACTGAGCTGCATCAGGACCGTTTGCATATCTTTCAACGCTTGCAACAGATACGCCGTTAGCCTCATCAGAAACATACTCGTCACCTGTCGTACCTCTCTGTACACCAACAATCTTACCATTTAAATCTGCGGCAGACTTAATGTCAGAATCTTCTTTAACAATAATAGCCTGACCTGCTTCAACATAAGTATCAGAGAAATTAACATTTTTAAGTCTTTCTTCACTTACAGTCATACCTGCAATACCAATATCAACCTTACCTGAAGTAACAGCAGGAATAATAGCATCAAAGTCCATATTCTCAACCTGAGCCTCAATACCAAGCTTAGCAGCAATAGCATCAGCAATTTCAGCATCAATACCTACTACTGTATCGCCTTCCATATACTCATATGGCTCAAAAGCAGCATTGGTACCCCAGATAAGCTTACCCTCCTGTGCAGTTGTAACAGCAGCAACTTCGCTCTCAGCACCGGCCTCAGGTGTTGCATTTTCATCCTCAGTAACAGCATCACTACCGCAGCCAACAGCACCTAAAAGCATTGTACCTGCAAGCAATAAACTCATAATCTTTGTAAATTTCTTCATTTTAAAAATTCCTCCTTTAAAATATTATATATATAATATCAAATTTTTGTAAAATCGTCAAGGAATATAATAAAATGTTATAAAACATTTTTCTTAAAATATCAATAATTGGTTGCACTTCACCTAAATTACAATTATGTAGCCTTCAATCGCCATTTTTCTATTTATAAGCTTCCTTTATTCCTCCATAAATCAGATAAGAATTTATTTGTTTAATTTTCTGTTTGCCACTTAAAAATCTACCTATGCATTATGAGTACAAGAAAATCTATTCGTTTAACTTTTTTCTCTCTTATTGCTAAAATTAAAATCTTTTCAAAAAATTTTGATATTTTTCTGTAAATTTCGATTAAATTTTACAAAAATATTGAAAATACAACAATACTATGATACAATATTATTGTAACCCAATTTGAATATAATTTATACCATTTGCATCTTATTTAATTTATATAAATATAAATAATACATTAGGGGGTGAATTTTATTAAGGATACTTTATTTATTCATCGGAAAAATTTTCGTAATTGACATTATTGTAAATTTAATAATATTGTTATTAAATCTTATCTGGATTACAATAATGTCTTAAAACAACAAATTAAAGGAGTTTGATTCAAATGAAAAACAAAAAAGTAATAATTACATCAGTGGCTGTAGCAGTATTTATAATAGTTGTCGGAGTAATTTTGTGGTATGTAAATATAAAAAGACCATATGATCTTGCAGTAAAAGATTATAATACTGCTGTTGACATTATAAACAACAAAAATGCGGAACTTGATGAAGCCATAAATAAATTGCAAGGATTGATTGACTCCGCAGAAAAACCTCTTGATAATACTATAATTGATACATCAAAAGAGGTAATAAAAAGCGCCAACACAACTAAAACTCTTGTTGATGAAATGCCTCAAAAAACAGATGATATTATTGCACGAACTGCCGAATTGAGTAAACCTGTTGATTACTCTGAAACTCTAAAACAACTAAATGATACATATAATGCATTTGACATTAGTATAAAACAATATAAACAATTGACAAACCCCTCTGAAGATTTTGTTATACAAAGGCTTCAGACAATTGATGAAGTTGCATATGTTCAGGCTGTAACAGAAGACAATGACCCTAACGGAAAACTCAATAAAGAAGGGGGATATACAGCCACTGTATATTTTGAAAGTAAAAATGTAAATCAAAGTAATGTTTACGGAACAACTCTTCTGGAGAAATGCACAGATGCCGGCGGTGCTGTAGAAGTTTATGCAAATGAAGAAGATGCAATAAAGAGAGATAATTATTTAGCAGTATTTGACGGTGGAATATTTAGCTCCGGTTCTCATAAAGTAGTAGGAACTATTATAGTCCGTACATCTAACGAACTGACTGCAACACAGCAAAAAGCTTTAGAGGAAAAAGTTATAAGTGCCTTATCAGAGTTAAAATAAATTTGTTTTCCAAAATTATAATTAACTGTTAAACACTGTTTTTAATCCAAACAGTATTTTATATATCTACTCGTTTTATAGCATTAAAACCATATAAAACAGAATAAAAATCAACCTATAAACGTTACGTTTACACAAGTAAAAAAATTATGAACCAATAAATAGCCCCCGGCAAAGCCGGAGGCTATTTATTATTAAGCATCTGTTAATGTTAATTGAAAAAGACCTACAAAATTCAGTCTTTTTCAGCCATATGAATATTCTATGCACCGATTGCCTTGCCTAATTCCTCGCAGCTTGCAATGCCGGCATCGTCAGGAGCATCATTACACATAACACTTTCGCACACAATATTTGCACCTGCACTCTTGCATCTCTCTTCCCAGCTTCTCATCCATTCGCCGTCACCCCAGCCATAAGATCCAAAAAGAGCAATTTTCTTACCATTTATATCACAAGCAGAAAATACAGGTTCAAACTCACCTTCCTCTAATTCTTCAGCACCCATGGCAGGACAGCCAAAGGCAATACCATCAAAATCAGCCATCATTTCAGGTGAAAACTCAT
>DBGCRA010000031.1:0-2815 GCA_048359195.1 Candidatus Gallispira sp. | reverse complement strand
CTGCGGCGGTGAAGGCAAGATTATAAAGGAAAAGTGTCCTCACTGCGGCGGCAAGGGTAATATTACTTCAAATAAAACCGTAAGTGTTGATATACCAAAGGGTATTGCACACGGTCAGTCTATAAGAAAGAAAGGTCTTGGCGGTGCAGGTGTAAAGGGCGGAACTAACGGCGATTTGTTTATTCAAATTCTTGTTTCTCCAAGCAAGCAGTTCCAAAGACAGGGAAATGACCTTTATACAGAGGTACCTATTGATATTGTTCAGGCTACACTTGGTGCGGATATTACCATACCTACAATAGACGGTGACGAAACATATACCATTAAACCGGGTACACAGCCCGGAACTAAGGTTACATTAAGAGGCAAGGGTGCTTATAATGTAAGAAATGATAAATCAAGAGGCAACCTTATTGTTACATTAAAGGTTGTTGTGCCTACTGATCTTAAAAAAGAACAAAAAGAACTTTTACAGAAGTTTGGTGACAGTTTAAAGGGTATAGCACCAAAGAAAAAGGGATTTTTTAAATAATAAAAACTTTTCAGAGGGTATGTATGAGAAATTATACATATCCTTTTATTTTTTTGTTAATAGATTTATACCGGATCGTTTAAGTTTATTTGAAAATGAAGATATTATACAAGAAAAATTTATTTGAATATATTAAAATAAAAGGTATGGGAGGTGTTTGTTTGAAAAAGGAAATACGTAAAGTGTACTATGATGAGGAATTAAAAATAGAGGCATACAGTTTTGAAGGAATTATGCAGACATTTCCAAATCATTTTCATAACCATTATGTCATTGGGTTAATAGAAGAAGGAGAGCGTTTTTTATATTGCAAAAATCATAAATATATTGTGGGCAAGGACTCTATTTTATTATTTAATCCCAATGATAACCATGGTTGTACCCAGAATGATGAAGGTACTTTATATTACAAAGGACTTAATATACCAAAGAATACAATGTTGAATTTAACGGAAGAAATTACAGGTAAAAGACAGCTTAATGTTTTTTCTGAAAATGTAATTTATAACAGTGCAATAAAGCATTATATTTTAAATTTACATAAAATGATTATGAATGAGTCAAAGGAATTTGAAAAGGAGGAAATATTGCTTTTTCTCATTTCCTTATTAATTGAACAATATGGACAGCCTTTTGAGGATAATATTTTTGAATGCAGGAGAGAAATTGATTTGGCATGTAATTTTATGGAACAGCATTTTGATGAAACTATATCCTTAAAGCAGTTATGTCAATGCTGTAATTTAAGCAAATCAACTTTATTGCGTGCCTTCACAAAATCTAAAGGAGTTACTCCTTACCGTTATTTGCAGACAATACGCATAAATAAGGCAAAAGAGCTTTTGGAAAAAGGTATTTCGCCTGCTGATGCTGCACTATTAACGGGATTTTCGGACCAAAGTCATTTTACTAATTTTTTTAATATGTTTATAGGAATATCTCCGGCTGCTTATAGGAACATATTTATAGGGAAGGAAAATAATAATGAATAATAAAAGAACACTTGGGCATATAGCGGCATTTATTACGATTTTAATATGGGGAACAACCTTTATATCTACAAAAATACTCCTTAACGATTTTAAACCTTTGGAAATATTGTTTTTAAGGTTTGTTATAGGCTTTGCAGCGTTGGAAATTATTTATCCGAAACGATTTAATGTAAAAGAAATAAGGCAGGAAATGACTTTTGCCGCCGCAGGATTATGCGGAATTTGTTTGTATTATCTTTTGGAAAATATTGCTTTAACATATACTCTTGCATCAAATGTGGGTGTTATTATTTCTGCTGCACCTTTATTTACAGCTATATTAGCTCATATTTTTGTAAAAGGTGAAGAAAGGTTAAGCCCTTGTTTTATATTTGGATTTATAACAGCAATGATAGGTATATGTTTAATAGGATTTAAGGGAAAAAACTTGGAAGTTAAGCCTGTAGGGGATGTATTGGCATTGATTGCAGCTTTTGTTTGGGCATGCTATTCTCTGCTTATCAAAAAAATAAGCGGTTATGGCTATAATACTATTCAGACAACAAGAAGAATTTTTATGTATGGTATTATATTTATGCTACCTTTGCTTTTTATTTTTGATTTTGAATGGAATTTTGTAGAATTTATAAATCCTGTGTATTTTGTGAATTTACTGTTTTTAGGTTTAGGTGCATCTGCATTGTGTTTTGTTACATGGAATTATGCAGTTAAAATTTTGGGAGCAGTAAAAACCGGTGTCTATATTTATGCCGTTCCTGTTATTACTATTGTAACTTCTGTTATTGTTTTAAATGAAAAGATAACGGTTATGGCTGTAATCGGTACAGCTTTGACATTAATTGGTCTGTTTATTTCGGAGAGCAGAGAAAAATAAAATATATTATTGTGATGTGAAGGAGGTTATGCTTATTATAAGCTAACCTCTTTTTTTACGGTGAATTAACATCTTTTATACCTTATAACGGTAGAGCTGTTTATTTTAATATGATACTATATCCAAAGTTAGTATATTAAAAAATAGAAGTGCTTAAGGAACAGATTGTTGCATATCATTTACATAACAATGACGGAGTTCATGACAGCCATTTAAGAGTTCATAATGGTACTGTAGATTTTAAAAAATTTATGAGAGATGCACTTAATCTTACGCCTTCTGCTGAGTTTGTACCGGAGTATTCCGAGGAAGCTGCTGATGATGAAGAAGGTATAAAAAGTGATATTGAAGAACTTATTTCAATAATAAAATAAAGTGAAACAGTTACCACAAAGTGAGCCGCCCTTTATGAAACAG
>DBGCRA010000030.1:0-24026 GCA_048359195.1 Candidatus Gallispira sp. | reverse complement strand
TCTTTTTAAAAACCTGACCCTTCCAATAAGCTCCTCATCAGCTATACTTTCAGAAATCACAGTTATATCCGCACCAAACATAAGCAGTGTTTTAATTCTTCGGCAGCCTATTTTACCGGCTCCCACAACAAGTATATTTTTATTTTCAATATCTACAAACATTGGAAATTTCATAATCTTGATCTGTCCTTTATTTTTCTGTAGCATTCTTTTACGGCCTCAGGAGTAATAACACTTTTCAATCCTCCAAAAACCATATCCAATGCCTTATCGGCTACAATATGCACCATATCTTCATCATATCCCGTAGTTTTTATAATTCTTCGTGCAATTACTGACTTTATATTTTCTATTTCATTAATGGAATTTCTGTAATTATTCCATATTATATATTCTGATACTGCACTGTCTACAATTTCATAAACCTCTTTTTCCTCACTTGTATCAGTTGAAACAAAATTATCTATGTTAAAGTATTTTGTATTTTTATTTTCTTCATATACAGAAGATTCAATATCTCTCGGAACAGCAAGGTCAATTATATATTTGGGCATTTTAATACCCCTAATCAATTCTGCCGTCACCGTAAAATGTGGGCTTTTAGTAGCACTTAACAGAATATCACAGCCATCTATAGCCTTCATTCTGTCAGCATACTCCACAATACTGCAGCCATTTGGAATAGTGTTTTTACCATGCTTATAGGACCTTAATGTAATTGTAACATCTGCTCCCTTATCTCTTAGGAGATTTGCAGCAAGAATACCCACTTTACCATTACCTATAATAACACATTTTCTGCCCTCAAGGCTGACATACTTTTTTTCAAGCATTTCAACAGCCTTATAGGCTGACGACTGACGATAATTGCTTTCTGGAGCTGATACTGCTTTTTTAGCAGCTGACACAGCTATTCTGAAAAGCACGTCAAGTTCAGCACCTGCACACTTATTTTCTTGACTTAATGCTATTGCATGGCTTATTTGTGTTATAATCTGTTCTTCCCTCCTTATAGCAGAGTGAAGTCCGCAGGCAGTTTCTATTAAATGACGCACAACCGCCCTATCTCTGTAAATGTTAAATTTATCCCTCAATTTTTCATAATCGGCATTGGAATATTCAATCAGAAGTCTGTCAGCCTCAATATACTCATCAGCACAAATATAGATTTCCGTACGATTACAGGTAGAAAGTAAAACACATTCCTTTACACCCTTTAATTTACATATTTCTTTAATTGTATTAACTATGGTACCATCATCAAATGACAGCTCCTCTCTCAATTCAATAGGTGTATTTTTATAATCAACTCCTGCTGAAATAAGCATATTTTCCTAACCTCACTTTTTATCTCTGTTATCAAAAAAATAAAGGCAAGACACAGCTTTTAATGTACCTTGCCCTTATGGCATAAAAAATATTAATCTACAAACGTAGGTATTGAAAGATACCTTTCACCTGTATCAGGTAATAAAGCTACAATAGTCTTACCCTTATTTTCAGGTCGTTTTGCAAGCTGAGTTGCTGCCCAAAGAGCTGCACCTGATGAAATACCTACAAGAGCACCTTCACTTCTTGCAACCTTCTTACTTGTTTTAAAGGCATCATCATTTTCAACCTTTATGATTTCATCGTAAATATCAGTATTCAAAGTATCAGGAACAAATCCTGCACCAATACCCTGGATTTTATGTGGTCCTACTCTGCCCTCTGATAAGACAGGAGAGCTTGCAGGCTCAACAGCCACAATCCTAACATCAGGATTTTGTGACTTTAAATATTCACCAACACCTGAAATTGTACCGCCCGTACCAACGCCTGCAACAAATATATCAACCTTACCGTCTGTATCCTTCCAAATTTCAGGACCTGTAGTTGCCTTATGATATGCAGGGTTAGCAGGATTGGTAAACTGGCTTGGAATAAAGCTGTTAGGTATTTCATCAGCAAGTTCCTGGGCCTTGGCTATAGCTCCCTTCATACCCTTAGCACCGTCAGTAAGCACAAGCTCTGCACCATAAGCCTTTAACAAATTACGTCTTTCAGTAGACATTGTTTCAGGCATTGTAATAATCAACCTATAACCCCTTGAAGCAGCAACAGTTGCAAGACCAATACCTGTATTACCTGATGTAGGCTCAATAATAACTGCACCGGGCTTTATTTCACCACGTTTTTCAGCCTCATCAATCATAGCCTTTGCAATTCTGTCCTTAACTGAACCTGCAGGATTAAAATACTCAAGCTTAGCTAAAATTGTTGCCTGTAAATCATTTTCTTTTCCATAATTTTCAAGTTCCAATAAAGGTGTACCACCAATAAGATCAGTAATTTTTTTGTAAATTTTTGACATTTAAATAGCCTCTTTCCTTATAAACTATATATAATTACTTATCCTATCGATTTACAACGGTAAGTATAACATAATCAATAACTTATTTCAATAAAAATTTGTTATAACCGTATAAAAAGACAGGAATATTAACTTGTTTATTATATCTGATAATTATAATTATCAGGTATTCTATATACTGACGGAGTAATACCGTATTGCTTTTTAAATAATCGTGAAAAATAACCTATATCCTTATAATCAAGTCTTGTAGCCACATCAATGATTTTCATAGATGTATTTTTCAAAAGCCATGCAGCACGTTTAAGTTTAACACTTGTAAGATAATCCACAAACCTCAGTTCCGTATGAGCTGTAAAGACCGTACTTAAATATGAGCTGTTAATATAGAGCTTTGATGCAATGGTTTTTTGCTTTAAATCACTTTCAGGATTATTAAGTATGTAAAGAATGACCTCTTGTATTTTTTCATTATTGGCATTTGGAGAAAGTTCACAGTATTCCTTAAACAATGTACTTAACATATCCGTATAATATTTCTTATAGGACAAATAATTTCCCTCGTGTATGCTGTCATCAGCATAAAAGCCCTCCTGCTCCAAATATAAATCCAACCATTCATTACTGTCAAAAACCTTATCTATAACACTATTATAAATTTGCTTCGCCTTTTTGTCAGCAGCCAGAATATCATTGGATTCATCATAAATTTTATCAAGCATATCCTTAATATACTCATAAATTCCATTATCACGATTTTCAAAAAAGTTTATTATTTCATCACTGTGATATACTTCTATGGCTTCATTTTCATAGGTTTCGTTTTTAATACGGTTAAACATTGAGAAAAATAAACTTTCATCAAAAGGCTTAATGAAATAATCAAAAGCCCCAAGTATAATTCCCTGCCTTGCATAATTAATATCCACAAACTCACTGCATATTACAAAATGACTGCACAATCCTTCCTGCTTTGTCTGACGCAGCAGCTGCAATCCATTAATTTCATTAAGCTCTATCTCTGAAATAACAAGGTCATACTTATTTTGCTTCATTGCATTGTAAGCTGATAAACCATCATGCATAACTGCAGTAATTTCAAATTCTGAAGGCTCTCCCCATATACGCAGCTTTTGTATTTCCGTCAACAATTCTTGGCTTTTAAAAACCAGCAGCGTTTTATACATAGGTACCTCCCTTCTGCACATAAATAATAATTTTAAATACAATAGTCATAAATTTCATTTATAACCTTTTCTTCTTCAATTAAGTCGCTGATTGTAACACTATCCATGTAAGTGTCAACGGCGTTGCAAAGTCCTTTCAAAAAACCTGCCAAAGGCTTAACCTCATCTGCATAATCCAAATTAGCCGTACCCTCCATTACACGAATAATACTGCCTAAAGTATATTTATCAGCAGGTTTTGAAAGTCTGTAGCCGCCTCTTGAACCTCTCCAACTCCTTACAAAGCCTACCTTGCACAGTACATTTACAATTTGCTCAAGGTACTTAACAGATATATGCTCTTTTTCAGCAACTTCCTTCATGGTTATATTTTCACTATCCCCATTTTTTGCTATAGCAAGTATCAGCAATATTGCATATAACGTTTTCTTTGATAGCTTCATACTTCACCCTCCTCAACAGCCTTTACAGCCTCTGTAGCTGCAATGGCTCCATCAGATGCTGCACATATCATCTGTCGTAATTTTTTCACACGGCAATCCCCTGCAGCAAATACACCGTCACAATTTGTCTTAAGTCCATGTTTAGCTTTAATATATCCTCTTTCATCAAGGTCGAGAATATTTAGGAATAAATCCGTAACAGGAATAAGTCCTACAGCAACAAAAACACCGCTTACATTAATTGCCTGATTATTTGTAATTAATTTTTCAACGCCCCTATTGCCTTTAACCTCTACAGGAATATTATTGTAAATTATTTCAATATTATCCCTGTTTTCCAGCCTTTTTATAAGAGCAAAATCAGCTCTCAGCTTACTTCCTCTATAAATTATATATACCTTTCTGCAAATATTGGAAAGATACAAGGCTTCACTTACAGCAGTATTGGCACCTCCTATTACAGCAACGTCTTTACCTTTAAAAAAAGCTCCGTCACAGGTTGCACAGTAGGACACTCCCATACCTGAAAAAGACTCCTCTCCAATAAAGCCTGCTTTTTTATGCCTTGCACCTGTTGCAATAATTACGGTTTTTCCCTGATATGTTTTATCAAAACCATTCACCTTTTTGATTTTATCATTAAAATCAACAGATTCAATTTCATCATATTCTATTACTGCACCTGAATTTTCAGCCTGCTGCTGAATTTTTTCCACAAGCTCAAAGCCATGTCCTTCAAATCCGGGATAGTTTTCAACAATATCAGCCATTACAGCCTGACCGCCGCATTGTTCTCTTTCAATAATAACAGTTGAAAGTCCTGCCCTTGCAGCATATATTCCTGCAGTAAGTCCTGCTATACCGCCGCCTATTATTATACAATCATACATTATGAACCTACTCCCTTATAACGGATAATTTTCATTTACAAAGTCAAGTGCATTAATAAAATCATCAATTAAATCCTGAACATTTTCAATACCAACACTTACACGAATTAAATCTTCGTAAACTCCAGCCTTTTCCTTCTCCTCTGAATTGCTGTGAGCATATATAGTAGATGAAGGATGTATTACAAGTGTTTTTGTATCTCCGATATTTGTAAGATTTATGGCATATTTAAGATGATTTATAAAAGCAAAAGCTCTTTCCTTTGTATAAAGACGAATTGTAAATATTCCTCCGCCATTATTTTTTAATTGATTTTTAGCTGTTTCATAGTAAGGACTTGACTTAAGCAAAGGATAATTTACACTCCTTACGCCCTTTACTCCTTCAAGACTTTCTGCCAGCTTTAAGGCATTATAACAATGTCTTTCCATTCTAAGACTTAATGTTTCAAGTCCGAGAGAATTGTAATAAGCATTCATGGGACTTAAGCAGCAGCCTATATTACGAAAAGTATCATTTCTCAGTTTAGCAATAAAAGCAAACTTACCAAATTTAACATAATCCTTCATTGTAGGATACTTTTCTTCAGTCCACTTAAAATTACCGCTGTCAGTAATAATTCCGCTTATTGAATTACTGTTGCCGTTTATATACTTAGATGAAGAATTAATAATAATATCCGCACCATACTCAATACCCTTCACAAGGTATGTTGTAGCAGTTGTATTGTCAAGTATAAAAGGCAAATTATAGCTGTGAATTAACTGAGCCGCCTCTTTTACATCAGTTACATCAAGCTTAGGATTGCCTATGGTTTCAGCAAATACAACCTTAGTATTTTCATTAACTACAGCATCAAGTTCTTCCTTTGTAATATCCTCAACAAGATGTGTAGTAATTCCAAAACTTTCCAAATCCTCAAACAAATCAAGAGTTCCGCCGAATATAGAGTTCTTAGACACAATTTCGTCGCCTGACTTAAGGATATTCAGAAATGCTGCAGTAATAGCAGCCATTCCTGATGAAGTAGCAACTGAACCAATGCCTCCCTCAAGATATGTAATTCTGTTTTCAAATGATGCAACTGTAGGATTGCTTATACGGGTATAAGCAAAGCCCGGTGCCTGATTATGAAAAATCTTTTCAATTTGCTCCGCTGTTTCCTGACCAAAGGCACTTGCCTGATATATAGGAGAAAGAGTTGCCCCCGTAGCGGCATCACCTTTAAAATTACCATGGAGTAAAGCTGTTTCAAATTTCATTTCCGTCACTCCTTATAAAACGCCGTCACACTCGACCTGTTCATAATCAATCAATTCTTTAATAGTTGGATTTTCACCACAGATAGCACAATCCTTTACATGTTCAGGCAGTTTAATTTTTCTAAATTCCATTTTCAAGGCATCATATGTAAGTAAATATCCTGTAAGCAAATCACCTACACCTAATAAGTACTTAACAGCCTCCATAGCCTGTAAGCTGCCAATTACACCACCCATTGCACCAATAACACCAGCCTGCTTACAAGTAGGAACGGCATCCTTTGGAGGTGGATTTTTAAATACGCAGCGATAGCAAGGACCCTGTCCCGGAACATATGTCATAAGCTGTCCCTGAAAACGAATTATACCTGCATGAGAAAAAGGCTTTTCTGCCATAACACAGGCATCATTAATAAGGAATTTTGCAGGGAAATTATCTGTACCATCAATAATAAAGTCATAATCCTTGATTAAGTCCAAAATATTTTCAGAGCTTACAAATGTTCTGTATGTATTTACCTTAACATCAGGATTCATAGCCTCCATAGTTTCCTTTGCAGAAAGCACCTTAGCCTTTCCTACATCCTTAGTTGCGTGAATAATCTGACGCTGTAAATTAGATAAATCAACTTCATCTGCATCAGCAATACCTATTGTACCAACGCCTGCTGCTGCAAGATACATAGCCGCAGGAGCACCCAAGCCGCCTGCACCGATAATAAGCACCTTACCGTTTAACAGCTTTTTCTGACCCTTTACGCCAACTTCTTTCAATATAATATGTCTTGAATAACGTTCAATTTGTTCATTAGTGAAAGCCATTATCTGCAACCTCCGCCCATGAAATACAGAAATTCTACAGTATCCCCATCCTTTAATGTAATACTGTCAAAATCCCTTGCACCGTGTAAATCATCGTTAACGGAAACAGTAACATACTCAGGTGTCTGTACCTTTTCAGCCTCAACAAGCTCAGTTAATGTTAAACCGTCCTTATACTTCTTAACCTCACCGCTAACAGTTATATTCATTTTTTATTCCTCACCTTTCTCAACAATTAAATCAAATGTTCCATCTTCATTTTTATTAAGTTTTAATACCTTATGTCCTTCTTCCTTCATTGAACGGGGAACATTCTGCACAGGCTCTCCGTCATTCATATGAACCGAAAGCACCTGTCCCGGTTCAAGCTCCTCAATAGCAACCTTTGCCTTAACAAAGGTTACAGGACACACTACATCTGTTATATCTACATATTCATCAATTTTATAATCAGCCATTGTAAGCCTCCTTAATCTTATTAGCAAATTTTTCCTCACCGACTCTTTCAATAGTCAGCCTGAATCTTTCGCCTGAATTAGCATTATCCTTAAAGAATTCTACTGCTGCATCAATAACACGGAAAAGAGTTTCTTTGTCGTGAATTATAGGTACAATTTCTTCTCCCTTATGAATTCTGTTACCAAAAAGTCCGCCAAAGGATAAAATATAACCCTCATTATTTTCCCATGCATCTGTAGGACAGGCTTTTGTACAGCGTCCGCAGTAATTACATTTACTTTCATCAAGAATAATTTTATTATCTTCAATAGTTATTGCATTAGTTCTGCATATACTTTCGCATACACCGCAGTTAATACATTTGTCCTCTATCCATTTTACCTGAATACCACCTTTGATACCTACATCATTTTCCTCTGCCTTAAGGCAGTTGTTCTGGCATCCTGTAACACCGAATTTAAACTTATGGGGTAAATCCATAGCAAAAAATCTATTACTTAATTCCTCTGCAAGAGAATATGTATCAATACAGCCGCTCGGACATATTGCCTTACCCTGACATGATGTGACAGTTCTTACTCTCGGACCGCACACACCGGGCTGACAATCACCTTTAGCAAGAGCTGCTTTTACCTCTTCAATATCATCAAGCTTTATAAAAGGAATTTCAACACCCTGTCTTGATGTAAGGTGAACATAACCTTCACCATATTTTTCAGACACCTCTGCAATAGTTGCAAGCTGCTTTGCATTTACCTGACCACCTACAACCTTTAATCTTAATGAAAAGCAATTTTTCTGCTTTTGGCGCATAAAACCGCCTTTTTTTAAAGTAGCATAATCTACAGCCATAACTATTCCTCCTAAATATATTTTATTATTTCTTCTGAAGATTCGTTATTTTCAATATGAAATGACTTTAATACAGGATTTTCACTATCCATTAAAGACAAAATTAAATAGCTTGCCGTTTTATCATAAGCAAGCCTTTTATCCTCTTCAGAAGGTCTTGAAGGACTCTCGGGATGGGAGTGGAAATTTCCCAATGGCACAAGCCCCTTACTTCTCATATCCTTTACTGCCTTAAGCTGGTCTAAAGGATTCATTGAAAAATGCTCATTTGAATGGTCAATATTTTCAAGGAAATATATTTCCTTTACGCTTTTTATATCTCCCTCTATAATTCCACCAATAAGACCACACATTTCTTCGGGTACAGCCTTTTTACCTGCCTCTACTATCTGCTCATAAAAAGCCTTTGGTAATTGAATCACTTTAACACCTCATTTATAATATTTTCAAGTTCTGCTTTTTTTTGAATGCCACGCAGTCTGTTAACTTCCTCACCGTTTTTAAAAAATAAAAAGGTCGGCGACGACATAACACCATATTTTTGTGCCGTTTCCCCACCAAAGTTAATATTTAACTTTGCTACCTTTAATTCAGTATATTCCTCTTCAAGCTCAGCAAGTACAGGCGACATTCGCTTGCATGGTACGCAGCTGTCAGAATAAAACTCCAAAAGCACAGGTTTTTCTGAATTTAATATTTCAGCCTGAAAATTTTCGTTTGTAACACTCAGCATTTTATTACCTCTATTTCATAGTGAATTGATATGTTTTGTATGAAAATATTAACATAGATACAATATAATGTCAATATGAAAATTTTTGGATATGTGTGATTTTTTTTGGATTTTAATTCGACAATGGGCAGTCCCCTATGCTGTTAATTAATTGCTTTTTTAACAGTTTGAGCTTATTGTTTCTTACAAAATATAAGTCACAATAAAAAGATAATACCTTTTAACTGAAAATATATCTGTCAATACTAAGAAAAAATATCTACTAATACATAGTTTATTTAGATTTTTTATTTTGATATAATATTATATCAATAATGTAAGTATCGCAGATGACTTTATTAAATAGCTACATATTAGTAGATATTATATTTACATCTATAATCTATTTTAACTCCAAGTAATAAGATATAATATATATAAGAATATAGATAGAAAGGAGTAACATATAGATGTTTTTGAACAATTAGAAAAATTAAAATCCGAATATTAATTCATACCAAAGAAAAATATTAAAATGGAGGGATAAAATGAGCAGTAAATTTACTGAAATAAATGCAACTGTATTAGAACAAACAGCAATGGCTATTGAAAAATACACAAAAAAATATAACTTATCAACAGGCGAAGTTATTGACAAGCTCTTATTAAATTTTTGTACAAATGACCCCGATTTAGCAGCACAATTTATATGTCAGTTTTTCATATCAACAATATCAAAACAGACAGAAGAACAAAAAAAGAAAACATTATTAAAAACAATAGCTTTCTTAACAGTTCCCTTAATGATGGATAATACAAATAATATAACTATTAGCCTTGATATTGCCATAGAAGAAATAAAGAAGGCTTGCGAAAATTTGTTTTCGGAAATTTATAATGAAATTAAAAATGGTTCTATAAATATTTCTGAATTTATAGAAGAATGATATATAAATATCCTTTTACATACCATAAACATAAAAAGGGGCTGTAGCAAAATGATTTTTGTAAATCATAAAGCTACAGCCCAAGCTGTTTAAAAAGTCTACATTTCACAGCACCTTATAATACTATCAAATTATATAAAACCAACTGTCATCATCATCAATTTTGGCATCATTGGTTTTAACAGCTTTTAAAAAAATCCGCTACAACTCTATTTATTTCATCTATTTTTTCATTTTCCAACTTTACATCACCCATTGGATATTCTCTGCCCAAAGCCTTATACTTTCCTCTGCCAAAGCTGTGATATGGTAATGGCTCATAGCTGACATTAGGCTTATCCTTTATAAAATCAAGAATTTTCAAAATATCCTCTACACTGTCATTAAAGCCGGGAATAACAGGTGTTCTGACCTTTTTATTAATATTGGGATAATCTTTGCAAAGCCTTTCAAAATTAGAAAGTATTTTTTCATTGCTTTTGCCTGTATATTCCTTGTGTTTAAGGCTATCCATTGACTTTATATCAAATAGAATTGTATCCAAATACTTAGCCGCATCATAAAGTGCCTCATAATCTGCATAGCCGCAGGTTTCAATAGCAGTTGATATTTTCCTTTTTTTAGCCTCCTTAAGAAGGTCAACCAAAAATTCCTTATGAGTAAGGGGTTCTCCGCCGCTTACGGTAAGTCCTCCATCACCATGTCCATAAAAAACGGAATCCTTTTCTACTATGTCAACCAATTCCTTAACATCATATTTTTTACCCTCAATCTTTATTGCTTTTGAAGGACAGACATCGGCACATTTAAGGCAATCTGAGCATTTTTCCATATCAATTACAGCTTTATCCTCAGGAAATATAATGGCATTTTCAGGTGCGGCACTCCTACAAAATCCGCATTCCTTCAGACCTATGCATTTATTTTCAACATAAGATATTTCCTGTTCATATTTTTGTGATTCAGGGTTACAGCACCATCTGCATCTCATTGGACATCCTTTTAAAAACACAATGGTCCTTATACCGGGACCATCGTGTAAGGAATAATGCTGTATATTAAATACATAAGTTTCCTTAGCCATAATTATACAGCCTCATGCTCTGTTCTTGAAATAATATCATCCTGCAAGTCCTTTGTAAGCTCAGTAAAGTATGCACTGTAGCCTGCTATACGAACAAGCAAATTACGATAATTTTCAGGATGCTTCTGTGCCTCTCTTAATGTTTCCGTATTTAAAACATTAAACTGAATATGCCACAGCTTAAGATCTCTCCATGCTTCAATAAACTGAACAAGTTTTTCTGTTCCTTCTTCACCCTTTACACAAGCCGGACTGAGTTTAATATTAACAAGTCTGCCTGCATGTTCATTATGGTCATAATTCTTTGTAGCATAATTTGAAAGAAGAATTGCAGTAGGACCATTTAAGTCTGCTCCCTGTGATGGACTTGAACCATCAGAAAGAGGAATATACGCAAATCTGCCGTTAGGAGTTGCACTTACAACCTTACCAAATGGCACATGAGAAGTAAAAGGTACAATTCTTAAATCCATATGAACACCTAACTCACTGCCATACTTTCTTGTAAATTCCTGTGCCTCTCTGTCAAGGAACTTGCCAATC
Source organism: Candidatus Gallispira sp. (assembly GCA_048359195.1). Classification (GTDB taxonomy): domain Bacteria; phylum Bacillota; class Clostridia; order Lachnospirales; family CAG-274; genus Gallispira. The sequence goes on along the minus strand of DBGCRA010000030.1, from coordinate 12,471 downwards.
CAATCTGTATAATTATCGTTATTACCATAGCTTGGTGCATTAAGTAATAACTGACGAATAGCCTCATAGCCCTCAAAATTATGTTCAAGCGCCTCCTTAAGCTGAGCCAAAGTAATAGCCTTATCCTCAAATACAACCTTTTTAATTGCTGCAAGAGAATCAATAACAGTACCAAATCCCATATACTCAAAATAACCTAAATCAATACCGCCTTCAATCTTTGGCTGATGTAAATCAGTATAAGTATCTCTGCAAAGTTTATGAAGTGCAGAGCCCAAAGGAGTAGCAAAATGCTGTGCTCTAAGTCTTATAATCTCTCTCTGCTGTATAAATGCATGCTTAATAAAGTTACGCTGCTGTTTAAGATAAGCCTGTAAAAGCTCATCAAATGACTTAAAGTCTTCAAAATTTCCTGTTTCAAGACCAAGTAATTCATCACCATATTTAAGCATTCTGCCATTGTAAATAACCATTTCAAGCGCAGCTGCAAAGTTAATATAAGCATTTGGACTTGTGTAGGTATCTCTGTTTGACATACGGCATTCGGCACAGCCTGAAACACTGTAATCATATGCCTCTTCAAATGTAGCACCCTTAGATAAAAGAAGAGGTATAACATCTTCATCATTTAAAAGCTTAGGGAAGCCTTCTCCTGCCTTAATTGTTTCAGCCACCTCGTAAAGGTATCTCTTAGGACTTCTTGTATGGATTCTGGCTGCAAGGTCAGGATAATTAAGAGGGAACTCTCTCTTTGACTTTAACAAAATATAGGTAAGCTCATTTGTAGCATCATAACCTTCCTTTGTCTGACCGCCGATTGTAACAGCCTCCCAGTGAGCATATCCTTCATTAAATGCACCACCTGTATCAGAAAGATAAAGGTCAATAAACTGAGCCATAGCTACCCACATACATTCAAAAAGCTCCTGAACCTCATCATCAGTAATAATACCTGCCTCAATATCCTTCTTATAGAAAGGATATAAATATTGATCCATTCTTCCGTTTGAAATAATTGTACCTGTCTTTTGCTCTACTCTTGAGAACATCTGAGTAAACCACTGTGACTGTATAGCCTCATAGAAAGTTCTTGGAGGATTTTCGGGTACATAATGACATATTTCAGCTATTTTCAAAAGCTCTGCCTTTCTTACGGGATTTTCTTCCTTTTCAGCAAGCTTTTCTGCCAAATCACCATGTCTGTTTGCCCAAAGGATAATTGCATCACAAGTTATAATTGTTGCCTCTAAAAATGGTTTCTTTTCCGTATAGTCAAGAGGACTGTATTCATCAAGCTGACTAAGCTTTTCCAAAGCCTCCTCCTTAATTCCCTTAAAACCCTTTTCAAGTACAATTTCATAATCATGTACCCACTGGAGGGATGAACGGAAGGATGCAGTTTCATTTACAATATAACGTGAAGTAAGCTCTTTATCAGGATTGTATGTAAGTTTTGTTGTTTCCTCAGTAAGAGATTTTGCAAAATTCTCGTGGAAAGTTTTGCCTACCCAGTAAGGTGCAATTTCCTCAACTACAATTCTTGCATCCTCATCGGTAATGTCAAAAGGAGAATTATCTCTTGTAGGCAGCTTTTCTACAGCCTCTTTAAAAATATTACCGTCAAGCTCAGGATAAAGAATACCATAACGACCCTTTTTACCGCTTCTGCCTACAATAAGCTGATTATCATCAATATAAACAGTTGCATTTTTTGCATAATGATAAAGTGCCTTAGCCCACCTTAAGTTTAAAGGCTGACCCTCAGTTTCCTTAAATGACTGTGTAAAGTAAAGACCTCTTTCAATATCAATCTGAGGCTTTGAGGCTCTGACATCCTTTAAAATATCAGCAGCTCTGTTAGGATTTTTAAATTTTCTTACATTATTTTTAATTTCATATTGTATTCTCTCCTCCTGGGGAGATAAAACTTTAATTGACAAAACTCATCATCCTTCCTTTAAATATTGTATTCAATAGGCAATTCTACATCTTCAAAAAATTCCTTATAAATTTTATCTCTTGCCTGTGTAAACAATGAACCTGTTCTCCTTCTGGGAACACCAAGGTCCACCTTCTGTATTTTTTTAATTCTTCCGGGTCTTGGTGTCATAACAACGACCTTGCTTCCAAGATAAATAGCCTCATCAATATCATGAGTAACTATTACCATTGTAATTTTTTCTTTTCTCCATATTTTAAGCATTTCTTCCTGCAAATTCATTTTAGTAATTGCATCCAAAGCACCAAAAGGCTCATCAAGAAGAAGTATTCTGGGCTTATTTGCAAGAGCTCTTGCTATTGCAACTCTCTGGGCCATACCACCTGAAAGCTGTCCCGGATAAGCATTTTCAAACTCAGAAAGACCTACAATTTCAAGATTTTCCTTAATAAGGGCATCATTCTTTTTCTGATTATCAGGTAAACTAAACCGAATATTCTCCTTTACCGTAAGCCATGGCAAAAGTCTGTGATCCTGAAAAATAAATCCCTTTTCTCTTGAAGGCTTTTCAACCATTTTGCCATCAACAAGTACCTCTCCCTCATATTCGGTTTCAAGTCCGCCTATAATACGCAGCAATGTACTTTTGCCGCAACCGCTGCCGCCAATAATGGAAATAAAATTTCCTTCTTCTATTTCAAGATTTATATTTTCTAAAGCCTTTACTGTACTATCCTTACTTTCAAAAACTTTGGTAAGATTTTTTATTTCTACTATATTTCCCATCAGTATTAACTCCTCTCATCAGTTCCATGTTATTATTTTTTTTCTGATATAACGAAGAATATCATCCATAATTTTACCTACAATACCTACAATAAGCATTCCAAGAATTACAATATCAGGTCTTGAAAGGCTTCGTCCGTCAGATAGCATAAATCCAACACCGCTTGTAGCTCCAATCATTTCCGCAGCAACAACGCACACCCATGCATTTCCCAGACCAAGACGTATTCCTGTCATAATTGATGGCAATGCACCCGGAATAATAATTTTACGAATTAACTTTATTTTAGGTATTTCATATACCTCCGCAAGCTCAAAAAATCTGCTGTCTATTCCCTTAACACCCTCAACCGTATTAAGAAATATAGGGAAAAAAGCTCCAAGAAAAATAATAAATATTTTAGAACCCTGACCTATTCCAAACCAAAGTATTGCAAGAGGTATCCACGCAATAGGAGGAATTGGTCTTAAAACCTGAATTACCAAATCTGTAAATGTATCAAACTTTGGAAAAATTGAAACATTAATACCGATAATAAATGCAGATACTAAAGCAAGCAAAAAGCCTTCAATTACACGCACAAAGCTTACACCTATGTTAGTAAACAATTTACCGTTTTGTATGTATTTTATTGTAGTTTCAACAATGGTCATTGGTGCAGGCATTGTATATGGCTTTAAATGTCCTGCCAAATTAGCTCCTTCCCATATAATAAGTAAAATTATCGGTAAGGCAATATATAAGCCCCGGTAACCAAAGCCTTTTTTAGTTTTCACTTTTTTATCCATATTTTCCTCCTGAGCTTTGAAAAGGGCATAAAACAGAAGCGATTTATGCCCTCTTACTATAATAATTTTAATTTAAGGAATCTAAATATTCAGTATTAATAAAGCTGTCAATGTCAACATCACTTGAAATAATTCCTGCTTCCAATGAGAAGTCCTTAACCTTTGTAATTTCCGCAATATCATCATCAGTGATTTCAGTTGCATAAGTAAAGTTAGGAATAATCTTAGTCATTAATTCCTTATCTACGCCGAAGTCCTCAGCAACAGCCTCGGCAGCAGTATCAGGGTCAGTAGCTAAAAGCTCATTTGCTCTGTTTAAAGCCTTGATATAAGCCTTAATAACCTCAGGATTAGCCTCTGCATAATCTGATACTGCATATGTTATCATATTACCCTTCTTAACTCCTGTGCCATCAGCAAGAACAGTTGCAGTACCTTCGCTTGTAAGTTTTGAAATGTACTGTTCCCAGATAACAAGAGCATCAACCTCACCGCTTGCGAGAGCAGCAGGCTGGTCACCGGCAGCAAGGTTAATTGATTCAACATCATCAAGAGTAAGACCTTCGTTAGATAAAAGAAGAGCAAGTAAATGCTGTGCATAAGAGCCCGTTGCATAAGCAACCTTCTTGCCCTTTAAATCGGCAACGCTTGTAATATCTGAATCAGGTTTAACTAAAACAGCAAGCCCCTTTTCACCGTAAGCCACATTTGAAATCACTTCAATAGGCTGACCTGTTGACTTAGCAATAATTGCAGGTAAATCCGCCATGAAACCTAAATCAGCTTCACCTGCTGCAACGGCCTCGTTTACAAGAGGACCTGACTGAAATTCCTGCCATTCAAATGTTGCACCGATTGCATCAAATTCTTCCTGTAAATAACCAAGCTCATAAGCAACATATACGGGAGTATATAATGGATATGGCTGTGCAGCTATTCTTAATACAGCACCATCCGCACTTTCTTCACTTACTGCACTTTCCCTTGTATCAGGTTCTGTTTCCGTAGTACTTCCACAGCCTGTTAAAGTCAATAATGTTAAACTTGCCGCTAATAAAATTGATAGAAATTTTTTCATTTTTTATTCCTTCTTTCTTTTTATTTCATATAAATTTGATATGATTTATATGTTTTATGGGTATATTATACTCTGATTGAAAAAAATGTAAATAGGAAAATTTTTAAAATTTTTTCACTATATTATTAAATTAATATCTGCAAAAATCAGTTCTTATTCTCTTTTCCTTTAATTGGGGAGGTGGAAGAATATTCTTTGTTGCATCTAACACCTTTAATAACCATGCCATATTACGTCCAAGTACCTCCATAGTCTGTATACCCTCTTTATCTTGGGATAAAAATTCTTCAGGGGTCCAGCCATATACAACATTCCAATACTGACTGTTAACAGTAATCATATTACTGCAATTAAAATAATTATTAAGCTGATGAAATGCATTAACAGCACCGGCTCTCCTACAGACAGTTATGGCAGAACAGGGCTTATGAGTATGTCCCTCCAAACGCTGTGAAGAATATAACAATCTGTCCATAAATGCCTTAAATGGTCCCGGTATGTCCATATAATGAGTGGGAGCACCTAACAAAAATCCGTCAAACTCATCTAATCTGTCAATAATTTCATTTACTTTATCAGATATAACACAGCGATGAGTTTTAAAGCATTGCCTGCAGTTAGTACACCCCCTTACACCCTCAGCGCCAACATGGATTATTTCAAGCTCAATGCCTTCCTTTTTAAGCTCATTGCCGACAATATTCATAGCAGTATATGTAACACCTCTTGCATTAGAGCTTCCGTTTAAGCCCAATACCTTCATAATCAATGCTCCTTTCAAAAACCATACAATCTTTCAGGATTTTCTACCAGAATTTTATGCCTAATCCCGCTGTCAGGCACCTGTTCCATTAACTTTTTTACCAGCAGAATATCACTTACGGAGCTTTTTTGCTCTGTAGCTTTAAAATTATCTTTCAAAGCAGGACAACCCTTAACCATATTTCCAATATGAGGCCAGTCTGTTCCCCAAAGTACTCTGTCAGGATTTATATCAACAAATCTTCTGCTTAATTCTACATTTTTACTGTATTCAGGTGCCTTATCTAAATAATAAATTCCCGAAATTTTCACCCACGCCTGATTATTTAGAATTAAAGTTTTTATTATGTCAAAAGCCTTTTGCTTAATCCCATCTTCAGGGGGAATAAATCCCATATGGTCAAAAACAAGCTGACAGGGCAAATTTGAAAATCTGTCTTTGTATTCCACAATATCATCTGCCGAACAAGGAACAATACACATATGCCAGTTAAACTTTTCAATTTTATAAGCCAGCTTTTCCATGTAGTCTATACTATTAGGAAAACGATTCCATATACGCACACCACGAACACCAAGATTATGATAATACTTTAGCTCCTCATCAGTAACATCATCCTTTAATGTAATAACTGCCCTTGTATTTTCATAGCCCATTTTCTTTAATGCAGCAATAATATTTCTATTATCATAACCGTATGCTGCAACTGAAATGATTACATTTCTCTTTATGCCAAGTTTATCTTTCAATTCCTGATAATCCTCTACTGTTGCACTTTCAAAATTTATATTCTGAGATGAATTTATAGGATAATTATTTACATCTATAATATGATGATGGCAGTCACAAGCTCCTGCCATCATATTTAATAATTCTTCTCTTTCAAAAAGCTCAGTCATTTATTCATTAACCGCCTCTAAATATTCTGTAGTAACAAAATCATTTATATCAAAATCATTCTGAATAATATCATATTCTAAAGAAAAGTCCTTAACAGATTCAATTTCATTAATATCTTCATCTGTTAAATCAGTTGTAAATACCATATTACTCATAACTTTTTCATTCAATTCTGCATCAACGCCAAAATCCTCTGCCGTCAGCTCTGCTGCTTCTGTCGGATTTTCAGCTATATACTCATCAGCTCTGTCTAAGGCTCTAATGTAAGCCTCAACAACTAACGGATGCTCCTCAGCATATGATTTTACAAAATAATTTACCATATTTGATTTTTTAATTCCTGTTCCGTCTGCCAAAACCTGAGCAGTACCCTCTGATGTAAATTTAGATATAAAAGGCTCACAGGTTACTGATGCATCAACATCACCATTAGATAATACAGTTGCATGGTCAGCATTTGTAAGATTTATTGTTTCAACATCATCTAATGTTAATCCTTCCTGATTTAAAAGCAATGCCAAAAGATGCTGATTATAAGAGCCGACAATATATGCAATTTTCTTTCCCTTTAAATCTGCAATACTTTTAATATCAGAGTCAGGACTGACAAGTACTGCCGTACTTTTTTCACCATATCCCAAACCTGATACAACTTCAATATCCTGTCCTGATGACTTTGCAATAATTGCAGGTAAATCAGCCATAAAGCCCGTATCAGCCTCGCCTGCTGCAACAGCTTCATTTACAAGAGGTCCTGAACCAAATTCAATCCATTCATAACCTGCACCTATTTTATCAAGCTCTTCTTCAATATATCCAAGTTTATGAGCGACATATACTGATGCAAATAAAGAATATGGCTGTGCCGCAATCCTTAAAACAGCACCTTCGTCACTGTCAGCTGAGGCAACTGCCTCATCATTCCGGTTTTCAGCTAATGAAGCATCACTTGTATTTGCAGAGCCGCAGCCTGCTAATGTCAAAAGTGATAAGCTCACCGTTAATAAAACTGATAATAATTTTTTCATTTTCTTTACTCCTTTATGTAAAAAATTAACAAATATAATTCATATTTATTCGATATGAATTATATGTTTAATGGGATATTATAACATTTTTTTGTCGATGTAAATATGAAAATTTTTAAAATTTTTTCATATTTCATTTATTATGTATACATTTATTATATAACGAAAAAACCGATAAAACAGAATATCTGTCTTATCAGTCTGTATTTTTTAAACCCTATATCATTTTAATTTACAACATAAATATTACTTCTTATCATACCCATCCGGCAGCTAAATACAAATGTTCCTTCTTCTTCGGGAGTAAATTCAATTATATTATCGCCTTCTTCAAGCTTTTGGGTTATATTGAAAAAACCGTGTATTTTGCCGCCATAAAGTCTTTTAACAATACCCTTACAGCATAACAGCAATTATAACAACTATAATTGCAGCAACATTTAATGCATTAACATTTGACTCTTTTTGCTTCTTTTTCATATAGCTTCTCTCCTTTATATTAATATTACAATTATATATTATTCAGAGCTTTAATGCCATTGAAAAATTTTAGAAAAAATTCATATGTCAAATTACTATACACATCAACAGCTATAGATTTATTTTATATGAGAGTGATTATGGTCTGTCAAATCCTTATGATTATGGCTGTGTATTTCTTCATTACCCTTATGAATATGTAAATGTGAATGTTCATGACTATGCTCATGAGTATGCACAATATCTCCATGTCTATGCTCATGAGTATGAGTATGTATATGACTATGATTATGCTGTAATGTAACAGTATCCTTAACCATAAGTATTGTACTTATTACCATAATAAACAATGCTGTATAAAACCGAATATTAGGTCTTTCACCTAAAATCAGCAGACTAAAGGCAACGCCAAGAAAAGGTGCAACGGAATAAAATGCACTTGTTTTAGCGGCTCCCAAATCCTTCTGTGCCAAAATATAAAAATTAATACTAAGTCCATAAGCAACAAATCCCAGTACAAGAACAGCAAATATACATACAAATGCAGGCAAACTTTCTCCAATAATAAATGCAATAATAAGACTACCCAAGCCTGAAAAGCATCCCTTAATGGTAACAATTTCAACAGAGCTTTTAGAACTTAGCATTTTAGTGCAATTATTTTCCATACCCCAACAAATGCAGGCACCTAATACCAGCAACGAACCTTTGTTAAAAATAAAGCTGTCTGTTCCTTCATAACCAAGAATTATACTTGCAATGGTTACTAAAATAATTGCAAGCCACAATCTCTTTGAAATAATTTCCTTAAAAAACACAAGAGCAATCAATGATGTTGCCACAATTTCAAAATTATTTAAAAGTGAAACATTGGCTGACGTTGTATTTAATATACCGTACATAAGCAAAATTGGTGCAGCTATATCAAGCACAACCATTGCTATTGTATAGGGCAGCTCCTTTATTGTTAAAGGCTCTTTAATTGACTCCTTGCCCGCTGCCTTGCATATAAAGCTGTATATAATCAGTCCTATGCCTGCTCCCAGATATAAAAAAGCCGCCATCATAGTCGGCTCAACATAATTAAGCAGTATTTTGGATAAAGGAACATTTATTGCATAAAGTGCTGCTGCTAATATAGCAAATATAACAGCTATTTTATTTTTATTCATATTAATTATCTCCCCCTCATGGAATATAACAGAGCATTGCATATAGCTGCAGCTACATTACTTCCGCCCTTTCTTCCTCTTGCCACAATATAAGGACAATCAAGTTCTAAAATAAGTTCCTTAGCCTCTACTACATTTACAAAGCCAACAGGTACACCTATTATGCCCTTAGGATTAATTTTCCCTTCGTGTATTAATTCATAAAGCCTGACAAGAGCAGTTGGAGCATTTCCCACAGCAAAAATTATATCCTTGTTTAATTCTGCCGCTTTATCCATACTTGCAACAGCCCTTGTACTTTTATTTACCTTTGCTCTTTGTGCCACGTCATCATCGCTCATAAAGCAGTAAACTTCACTGCCATACTTTTCAAGCTCTTTTTTATTAATGCCTGACCTTGCCATTTGAGTATCGGTTACAATATATGCCCCTTCTTTAATTGCCTTTTGAAAATTACAAACCGCATTTTCAGAAAAGCATAAATTTTTAACATAGTCAAAATCTGCAGTAGTATGAATTACCCTTTTTATAACAGGCTCCTGCAATGGGTCAAGTTTAATATTTCCAAGCTCCTCTGAAATAATTTCAAAGCTTCTCTTTTCAATATCCATTGGCAGTACCTTTTCAAGCCTTACCTTATATTCATCAATCATAGCTAAATTCCTTTCCACGTCCCCAAGCCTTTATATATTGATTATATTATAAATACTATCCATATCAAGACTTTCTCTCAATATATCAGCCAGCTTATTATATTGCTGTTCCTTATATTCTTTATAAGAAATATTTTCGGTATTACTGTAGTCAATACCCTTTCTGTCACATATAATATTAATAAAAGCAGAACGAAAATCCTCTTCATCAAAAATACCGTGAACATAAGTGCCAATAACATTACCCGAACAGCAGCCGTCAGATTTTCCGTCAAGTCTTAAAAAGCTACAGGCTCTATCCCTATCCAATATGGATTTCCCCATATGAATTTCATAACCTCTTACCCTTTTATCGGATAAGTCCTTAAATGCTCCCTTTAACTTTTCAACACGTCCTTCTGTTCTTGTTCTTGTTTTTTCAGGCTCAAAATAGGTTATCATAGGAAGAAGTCCCAAACCTCTCATAGTTCCTGTTCCCTCTACTCCGTATACGTCCTCTATTTTTTCGCCAAGCATCTGATAACCTCCACAGATGCCAAATATTATTGTACCTTTTTCATATAATTTTAATATTGCTGCCTCAAGACCACATTCTCTTAACCACTTCATATCTTTCATGGTATTCTTGGTTCCCGGAAGTATAATTACATCAGGATTTTTAAGTTCATCCGAATTTTCCACATACCTTACAGACACAAGAGAATTTAATTCCAAAGCCTGAAAATCCGTAAAATTGGATATTTTAGGCAGCTTAATAACAGCAATATCAATTGCTCCTCTTGCTTCTTTTCTTCCCAGACTTTCAGCAAGAGAATCCTCCTCCTCAATATCAATATCCATATATGGAATAACACCAAGTACTTCCTTGCCGCAGCGCTCAGCAATCATTTGAAGTCCCGGCTCCAGTATTTTTTTATCCCCTCTGAACTTGTTAATTATAAGACCCTTAATTCTTTCCTGTTCCTCTTTTTCAAGAAGCTCAACAGTACCTATTAGCTGGGCAAACACACCGCCTTTGTCAATATCACCTGCTAAAAGCACAGGTGAATTTGCAATCTTTGCCATACCCATATTTACAATATCATCCTGCTTTAAATTAATTTCAGCAGGGCTTCCCGCACCTTCTATTACAACAATATCATATTCATCAGAAAGTTTTTTGTAAGCACTTTCTATAACGGGAATATACTCTTTTTTTCGCTTGAAGTAGTCCATTGCCCTCATATTGCCTACTACTTCACCATTTATTATAACCTGAGAGCCCATATCCGTAACAGGCTTTAAGAGTATAGGATTCATACATACGGATGGCTCAATACCGCATGCCTCAGCCTGCACCACCTGTGCTCTGCCCATTTCCAGATTTTCATTTGTAATAAAGGAGTTTAATGCCATATTCTGAGATTTAAAAGGTGCAACCCTATAGCCGTCCTGCTTAAAAATTCTGCATAATCCCGCAACAATAAGACTTTTGCCTACATTAGACATTGTTCCCTGAATCATTATAGGTTTTGCCATATTTTAAACCTCCTTACAAGCCTTCCACCTTTTAATAAGCTCCCTATTTTCACCGTGAGTTCTTATACCGATTCTGTAAAAATTATCAGTCAGGTTTCTGTAATTTCCACAGGAGCGTATTAATATTTTCTGTTTAAGTAAAAGCTCTTTTAAATTTCTTTCTGCCTTAAAAAAAATGTAGTTTGCAGAAGAATCATATATTTTATCAGTCAATCCATTTGAAAGCTCATTTACAAGATATTTCTTTTCATCACTTATAAGCCTTAATGTCCTTTCAATATACTCATTATCCTTTAATGCCTCAATTCCGGCCATTTGAGCAGGAATTGACGTATTCCAAGGCTGCATTGTACTTCTTATATTTTTTAATAATTCCTCATTAGATGATAAAGCATAGCCAAGCCTTAAACCTGCCATTGCATATATTTTTGTAAAGGCTCTTAGGACAATTAAATGAGGAAAATCCTCAATTCTGTTTTTTAAAGTAATTTCATTTTCATTATATAAAAAAGGCAGAAAGCACTCATCAATACAAAAGTAAGTATTTGTACTTTCACATTTCACAGCAATTTTTTCAAGCAAATTTTTATCAATAATATTAGCTGTAGGATTGTTTGGATTGCATAGAAAAACTATATCAATATCTTTGGTTATGTAATCAATAAAATCCTCTTCAAGTCTGAAATTATTTCTTTCATTAAGGCTATAAAAGACAACACTTCCTCCTGATTTTTTAATTGCTTCCTCATACTCCTGAAAACAGGGAACAGCAATCAATCCTCTTGTAGGATTTACAGCATAACACAAAGAATATATAAGCTCAGCAGCACCATTTCCTAAAATAATCTGCTCAGATTTTACATTTTCCTTAAATGCTATTGCATTGCATAGCTTTTCGCCCTTGTAATCAGGATAATGGTCAGAAAGGAGTACACCCTCCTGTGCAGCTCTAATACTTTCCTTGGGCATACCCAATGGATTTATATTAACGGAAAAATCATATTCAACTATATTTCTGTAAATATCTCCGCCATGGAAATAACTCATATATACTCACACTCTCACAATCAAAATAGTAACCATTAACAATACTCCAAATAATAATGTAATAAATGAAGTACCATATAATAAAGAATTTGCTCTTTTTATATCCTCAGCTTCAACTCTTCTTTTATAATCTCCTATAGTCGGCTTTTTATAAAGCTTTCCAAAATAATAAGCGTCACCAGCAAGCTGTACAGACAAGGCACCTGCACACACAGCCTCTGTCTGTGCCGAATTAGGGCTTGCATGATTATATCTGTCCCTTTTAAAAATATAAAGAGCATTTTTATAATCCATTTTTAAAATAAAGGCTGCAATTAT
>DBGCRA010000029.1:0-3842 GCA_048359195.1 Candidatus Gallispira sp. | reverse complement strand
CGAGGACTTAATGGAGGTTTACCTGACTTCAAGAAGTGAAGGCTTTGGTATGGAAGTTAAGAGAAGAATTATGCTTGGTTCTTTCGTGTTAAGTTCAGGTTATTATGATGCTTATTATAACAAGAGCTTAAAGGTAAGAGGTCTTATTAAAAAGAGCTTTGACGAAGCCTTTGAAAAGTATGATATGATTTTGTCACCTGTTGCTCCTACAACAGCTTATAAGATTGGTGAAAATTCTTCAGATCCTCTTAAAATGTATTTAGGTGATATTTATACGGTATCTGTAAATCTTGCAGGTATACCTGCAGTATCTGTGCCTTGCGGCTTTGGTGCAAAGGGTATGCCTGTTGGTATGCAGTTAATTGGTAATGCCTTTGAAGAGCCTAAGCTTGTAAGAGCTGCTTATGCTTTCCAGAAGGCAACGGATTTCCACACTAAAAAGCCTGAAATGGTGAAAGGAGGAAATAACTAATGAATTATCAGATGGTAGTAGGCTTAGAGGTACACGTTGAGTTATCTACTAAGTCAAAGATTTTCTGCAGCTGTACAACTGAGTTCGGCGGTGAGCCAAATACTCATGTTTGTCCTGTTTGTTCAGGTATGCCGGGCGTACTTCCCGTGTTAAACAAAAAGGTTGTTGATTTTGCAATAAGAGCAGGTCTTGCCACTAATTGCGAAATTACAAGATATAATAAGTTTGACAGAAAGAATTATTTCTATCCTGACCTTCCCAAGGCTTATCAGGTAAGCCAGTTATATTTGCCTATTTGCAGAAACGGTAAGGTTGAAATTGACGTAAACGGTGAAAAGAAATATATTGGCATTCACGAAATTCATATGGAAGAGGATGCCGGTAAATTGGTTCACGACCCTTGGGATGATTGTACCCTTGTTGACTACAACAGATGTGGTGTGCCGCTTCTTGAAATTGTATCTGAGCCTGATTTCAGAAGTGCCGATGAAGTAATTGCTTATCTTACTAAGTTAAGAGAAACTATGATGTATCTTGGTGTTTCCGACTGTAAGATGCAGGAAGGTTCTATGAGAGCCGATGTTAATATTTCTGTAATGCCTATGGGTTCAAATAAGTTTGGTACACGTACTGAAATGAAGAATATGAACTCATTTAAAGCAATTTACAAGGCTATTAATTATGAGTCAAAAAGACAAATTGATCTTCTTGAATCAGGCGGTGTTGTTACTCAGGAAACCAGAAGATGGGATGACAACAAGGATGCCAGCTTTGCAATGAGAAGTAAGGAAAATGCACAGGATTACAGATATTTCCCTGAGCCTGACCTTCTCCCTATTGAAATAAGTGATGAATGGATTCAGAACACTGTTGATAATATGCCTGAGCTTCCTGAGGCTAAGAGAGCAAGATACATTAAAGAGTTTGGCTTATCTGAGTATGATGCATCTGTTATTACTGCTGAAAGACAGATTGCTTATATATTTGAAGATGCAACAGCTATTTGCGGCAAGCCTAAGGAGGTTTGCAATTATGTAATGGGTGAGCTTATGAGATTAATGAGCGAAACAGGCACTCTTGCTGAGGAGCTTGAAATGGACCCTGCAAAGATTGCACAGATTATTGAGCTTGTTGCTGAGGGAAAGATTAACAGAACTGCTGCCAAGGAAGTATTTGAGGCAGTATTTAAGGAAAATGTTGAACCTGATAAGTATATTGAAGAACACGACCTTGTTATGGTTGATAATTCTGATGAGGTTGAGGCAATTATTACTCAGGTTATTAATGATAACCCTAAGTCCATTGAGGACTTAAAGGCAGGTAAGGCTAAGGCCAGAGGATTCCTTGTAGGTCAGACTATGAAGGCATTAAAGGGCAAGGCTAATCCACAGACTGTTAATAAGATTTTGGATGAAAAATTAGCTGAAATTTTATAATACCAAAAAAGTCGGAGCAAAAACTCCGACTTTTTTATGTACAAAATTTTTTAAATTTGGTCTAATGCCTGCTGAATATCAGCAATAATATCATCAGAACTTTCGATACCTACAGACATTCTTATAAGCTCAGGTTTAACACCGCAGTCAACAAGCTGTTGATCGGTAAGCTGTCTGTGAGTGGATGAAGCAGGGTGAAGAACACCTGTTCTTGCGTCAGCAACGTGGCAAACAATGTTAGCAAGTTTTAAGCTGTCCATAAATTTAACAGACGCTTCTCTGCCGCCCTTTGGACCAAAAGCTATAACACCGCTGCAGCCCTTTGGAAGATATTTTTGTGCTAAATCATAGTCAGGGCTTGATGTTAAGCCGGGGTAGCTTACCCATTCAATTTTGTCATTTTCTTCAAGATATTTGGCAACCTTTAAAGCATTTGCACTGTGTCTTTCCATTCTCAAATGCAGAGTTTCAAGACCTAGGTTAAGTAAAAAACAATTCATAGGAGAAGGAGCTGAGCCTAAATCTCTCATTAACTGTACTCTTGCCTTTGCAATATATGCAGCCTTGCCGAAATGCTCTGTGTAAACCACACCGTGATAGCTTTCATCAGGAGTGGACATTTCAGGAAATTTGCCGCTTGCTGCCCAGTCAAAATTGCCGCTGTCAATAATAACACCGCCAAGACTGACTGCATGACCGTCCATATATTTTGATGTTGAGTGAATAACAATATCGGCACCAAATTCAATAGGTCTGCAAAGTATAGGGGTAGGGAATGTGTTGTCAATAATAAGAGGAATGTTATTACTGTGAGCAAGGCTTGCAAACTTTTCAACGTCAAGTACTTTTAAGGCCGGGTTTGCAAGAGTTTCACCGAATATAATTTTTGTATTTGGTTTTACTAATTTCTGTAATTCTTCAAGGCTTGTTTCAGGGTCAACAAATGTTACGTCAATGCCAAACTTTTTTAAAGTAACGGAAAGTAAATTAAAGGTACCGCCGTAAATAGTTGTTGAGCTTATAATATGGTCGCCTGCATGGCATATATTCATTATGGATATAAGAGATGCAGCCTGTCCTGCTGATGTAAGCATTGCACCTACACCGCCTTCAAGATCGGCAATCTTCTTTTCAACCGCATCTGCCGTAGGATTAGCTAATCTTGTATAGAAAAAGCCGTCTGTATTTAAATCAAATAAGTCGCCCATTGTTTTGGTTGATTCATATTTATATGTTGTGCTCTGTACAATAGGCAATACTCTTGGCTCTCCGTCCTTTGGAGTGTAGCCTGACTGAATACATTTGGTTTCAATTTTCATTTCTATTACCTCCAATTATATAATTTATACTATATTAACACAATATTTCCACTTTTGCAATATTCAGTTATATGATATAATAATACTGAGGTGAGCTTTTATGTTTTGGTATGAAAGGACAAGAATGCTTTTAGGTAATGAAGCTGTACATAAATTAAAGAATGCAAGTGTAATTATATTTGGTGTGGGAGGAGTAGGTTCCTTTGTGGCAGAGGCTGTTGCAAGGGCAGGAGTCGGTAAAATTACTCTTGTAGACAATGATAAGGTTTCACTTACCAATATTAACAGACAGATAGTTGCTTTAAACAGCACTGTAGGTAAAATGAAAACAGAGGTTATGGCTGAAAGAATAAGGGATATTAATCCTGAATGTGATGTTAAATGTATAAATGAATTTGTTCTGTATGATAATATAAATGACGTAATTAAGGAAAAATTTGATTATTGCGTAGATGCTGTAGATACTGTTACTGCCAAGCTTGCAATAATAATGAAATGCAATGAATTGGATATTCCCATTATAAGCAGCATGGGAACAGGAAATAAACTTGATCCAACAAGGCTTGAAATTACAGACATTTATAAAACATCAGTGTGTCCTCTTGCAAAGGTTAT
>DBGCRA010000028.1:0-3080 GCA_048359195.1 Candidatus Gallispira sp. | reverse complement strand
CGGTTTTTGAATCCATTTTAGTGGTAGTCTTTGTACATATACCATAATAATCCTCACCTGCAACAATATCTTCATCATTTATATCCAAGCTGTCATAATCATATTCATAGCTGACGTTTGACAGCTCATTACCATTTGATTTAACTGTATATTTCCTTACATCAAACAAATCCGTATATGTATAGTTTTCCTCTTTGCTGAATTGGGCAACATTATTTTCATATTCAGTTGTTATAATTTTTGTAGGAAGATTACAATAAATAAATTCGGAATAATAATTATAATCGATTTTACTTATTATATTACTGCCATTATATACTTTTATACAGGTATTCTGATTTCTTTGATTAAATGAATATGTTGTTTTTAACCCACCGGTTTCTAAAATATCAGTAGTATATGTATAGCTTTTATTTATTATTACAGGACAATCCCCATCACAATAAGACCTGTTGCACCTCCAGTAATTATTACTATAATTATAATAATAAGTACAACTACATTCCGGTTTCAAATAAATATGATATCCGAATTCTATGTTGCCTTGTTCATCCCTTATATAATCCCCATCTTCATCTACATAATATATAATATAAGAATTCCACACCAGACATCCGCAGAAAACATTAAAACAATTATTTGCTTCCATATAATTACCGTTATATTTATAACTCTTTTCATTTATTTTGACACTGCTGCCTTTGTTCTGCATATAAGTATTAACTACTCTTGCATATTTATATTTTCCATTTTTTAAACTTGAATTCCAATACTCTTCCGGATTTTTAACATGACTTCCCGTCTCAAGATTTAACAGTTTATACATTTCCTCATCAACAGAATAACCTTTGTTATCATAATCCATTACTAATTCCTTTGTCTGTATATATTCATACTTATAATGATTTTCAAGTCCCGTAGGCATAATTATTTTAGTAATGAGTGCATTTTTATAATTATCATCTTTACTTACACTATATTCAAAATATGTAGTGTTGCCTTGAGCATCAGTTTTGCTTGTAAGTTTCAGCTTGCTATGTCCTTCATAGGTATCCTTTGTATATACCAGTTTTGTACTTCCGCCATCAGGTGTTGTTATTGTCTGTGTGGTAACATTACCTGATGTATTTTCACTTATATTAACTCTTCTTCCAACGGTATCTTCAATAATCATATTTGATCCGCTGCTGTTGACAACCTTAATGCTGTTTCCAAATCTGTTTCTTGTTTCGACCCATCTTCCGTTATTATCAAAATAATTTATATCTCCATTTTTATGTGTCAACTTATAAATTATAGAGTTGCCACCGCTTTGAGAAACATCTTTTTTTAGTACAAGCTCATCAGAAGAACAGTTTATGGCAATATAATCATTATCTCTTTTCATAAGCCGGTAAGTTGAGCCGTCCCCAAGAGTAATATATTCAGGCTTAGTCTCTGTCAAAACTCCTGATTCACTTGATATGTATGGTATATTAAAACTCCAATTACTTGCATTATTTATTCTTCTGTCAATACACTTTGCCATATTTGTTGTGTTTGAAGTATAATTAATTGTTAAGTTAAGGTCAAGCCCATTTAACCCCGGCATACTGCATATACTTTCACTATATGACAATGCTCCCGTGCTTGGATCTATACGGTCATTTATACCTTTAACATAACTTAAAGCCCCTTCTTTGAATGAAGCATCATATCCTACATCAAAATTATCATCGTCTGATGAATATAAAGCTATTTGTGATTCATTAAGCTCTTTAATAGTTAACTTGATATTGTCCTCAATAGCATCAAATGTGTAACCCATATCCAAATAAGCCTCAATGGCATACTGATTTATACAATATTTATCTATAATTTCATTATATTCCTTTGATTTTTTCACATCTTCTTTAACTGTTTTATCATATATTACCTCAGAAAGCTCATTATCTATAATTAATGAGAATATATATGCATTAAAAACTTCCTCAGAACTATATCCAACAAGTGCATATTCAGTAAATTCAGTCCTCAGCTCATCATCAATAATCTTTCTGTAGTCCACAAAAAGATTGCCAAATCCATATGCCGCTTCTACTGCTTTGCTTTCACTTTCATTTGAAATAACCATAGCTTTTGCATCATCAAAATCCACCTGCATAATCTGCATAATAAGTGCGTACGGAATTGAGCCTTCAACATCCAATCCTTTTTCGCAGCATACTGTCATTGTATCCTCTCTGACAGATAAATACTTATTTAATAAAAATTTTTCTGTTTCATTAAGACTTTTATAATTTTCATATAACAAATCTCTTATATCCTTTGTTAGATTACCGTCTATTTCATAGTCTATTGCCGATGGCGATACTACACCGTCCTTTATTATATCTTTTTTTAAATTTCTTATAAAGCTTAGTAAATCAACAATAATACCACTTGGAGTAATAATTTCATCAGCTACTTCAATTCCGTCAGTAGTTGTTTCTATAGAAAGCTCACTATGCTCTGAATCGAATATACTGCCTCCATCAACCTCATAATTATTTTCAATATTTACGGAGGTATTTGCCATTACAGATTCTGTGCTTAATGTAATAACCAAAATCATAGCCAGTCTTTTTATAAATGTTTTCATAATGCTTTTCACCACCCTATATTTTATCAGCACTAAACTTAATCGTACAGTTTCCGTCCTCTATTCCTTCAAAAACTACTGACGTTGCAATACCGCTCCAATCCTTCTGTGCAGGTTGAACAACACGAAACGTTATTTTTCCATTATATACCGATACTCCGGAAATACTAATATCTGTTATTTCACTACTAAAATTATTATCTTTTCCTATATGTACATACTTCAGCTTAGATGGGTCATACTCTATTGTATATCTATATGTATTACTTACAGGTGCATTTTCCACATTAAATAAATATCTGTAAGTCTGACCACTCTTTACATTAACATTTATTGATGTTGAATCTGCATAGTAATTAACATCTGTCTTAGAAATATTATAAATATCAACAAAACTTTGACTGCCCCCATAATACACAAACAAATAGAATTTACTTCCATCTCCTGAGTAATCGAATAC
>DBGCRA010000027.1:0-15671 GCA_048359195.1 Candidatus Gallispira sp. | reverse complement strand
TTTTGATATTTTAGGCCCTGTTATGGTAGGACCATCAAGTTCCCATACGGCAGGAGCGGTAAGAATAGGAGCTGTTTCAAGAAAGCTTTTAAGCGACAAGCCTGTCAAGGCGGAAATTTTTCTTCACGGTTCTTTTGCTCTTACAGGGGTGGGACACGGTACTGACAGGGCTATTGTGGCAGGTCTTTTGGGTATGGATACTGATGATATAAGAATACCTCAAAGTTTTGAAACAGCAAAGAAGGAGGGATTGGATTTCAGCATAAGTGCTGTAAGCTTAAAGGATGCTCACCCTAATTCTGCTCTTATAAGGCTTAAGGGAGAAAAGGGCAGAGAGCTTGAAATTATTGCTGCATCAGTAGGAGGCGGCAGGATAAGCATAGAAAAGATAGATGGTATTGAAACTCATTTTTCGGGAGATTATCCTACTTTGGTTGTTCATAACATTGACCAGCCGGGACACGTTGCAGAGGTGACATCAGCCTTATCACATCACGCAATAAATATTGCAACACTTAATCTTTACAGAGATAAAAGAGGCGGTTATGCGGTTATGATAGTTGAAACTGATCAGCCCATTCCTGAAAGTGTGGTAAAATGGATTGAGCATTTGGAAGGCGTTATTAAGGTAACATATATAAATATGTAAAGGAGAGAATATATATGAGTTTTGGAAGTGTTAAGGAGCTTTTAGAGCTTTCAAAGGAAAAGAATAAGGAAATATGGGAGCTTGTTTTTGAGGATGATTACAATGAAAGAAATGTGGCAAGAAAAAACTCGTGGGATAAAATGGCAGCTATGTGGATTGCTATGAAGGCATCTTCAGATAATTATGACGGTGCTGTTAAATCTCACAGCGGATTATCCGGCGGAAACGGTTTAATTATGAGAGAATATAAGGATAAGTGTATAAGCGGAAGTTTTATGGGGGAGGTTATGGCAGAGGCAATATCAGTGGCAGAGTCAAATGCCTGTATGAAATGTATTGTGGCAGCACCGACAGCAGGCTCATGCGGTGTACTGCCTGCAGTGCTTATTCCCTATGTTAAAAAATACAATACAGATGAGGAAACAATAATTAAGGCTTTATATACAAGTGCAGGCTTTGGTCAAATAATTGCAAAAAGAGCATTTATTGCAGGTGCGGCAGGAGGCTGCCAGGCTGAAATAGGCTCTGCATCTGCAATGGCAGCAGCAATGCTTGTGTATCTTGAGGGAGGAAGCAACGAGCAGTCAGCAGATGCTATGGCTTTTGCTTTAAAAAGCTTATTGGGACTTGTTTGTGACCCTGTTGCGGGACTTGTAGAAGTGCCATGTGTTAAGAGGAATGTTATTGGCGCTGTTAATGCCATAACAAGTGCTGATATGGCTATGGCAGGAATAAAGTCGGTAATTCCTCCCGATGAAGTAATTGACGCTATGAGGGAAGTAGGACTTATGATGCCAAGTGCGCTTAGGGAAACAGGAGAGGGCGGACTTGCAGCTACACCTACAGGGGTGAGAATAGCTGAGGGAATGCCAAGGTTGGGAGAATAGGATACCCCTTATCTGAAATATATCTTTCAGATAAGGGGTATTTTTATAACATCATATATATTATTTTTGAAAAGTATATTCCTGAAATGAAGCCGCTGATTTCGTGTTCACATATAGCATCAGTGAAAAGTTGGTTTAAATCTTTGCAGTCGTTGTGGGACAAAGAACCATTGTTGTGTATTTCTTCTAATTTATTAAACACCAGCGTTTCTTTTCGGTAGGCTTTGGCGGTTCTGTCTATGTATTGGTTTTCCTGTAAAAACCAATATAGTTCTTTTATAAAATTTTCTGTGTTTATCATAATTTTTTTCAGCTCCTTTTTAAAACATTGAAATAAATTTTATAATTTGGTATAATTATAAGTTACTAAAATATAAACGATAAATGCAGAAAGTTATGTATATGTTTATATAATAACACAGAGAGTTCTGTATTTTAACAGTGAAGTTATAAAAATAATATTTTTGTTGAATTTGCACAAAAGGAGAATTTTTATGGACAACAGTATAATGGCAGAAAGAATAAAATTGTTATGCAAGAAAAATAAAATAGCAGCCAAAAAGATGTTAGAAGATGTAGAAATAAACAGAAATTTTTTATATGATGTAGGAAAAAGAGAAACTAAACCGACTGTTGATAAAATTGAAAAAATAGCAGATTATCTCAATGTATCTGTAGATTACATATTGGGGAGAACGGATAATCCTGAGATAAACAGGTAAAAATAAATGTCAAGAAAAAATACTTGACAATTCTTTTTGATTGTGGTATCATATTTGAGGTGTAAGGGAAAAATACTTTACACTATGGTATATAAGCACTTGAATTGAGAGGTGCAATATGGATAAAATTTATTACATTACTCTTTTACTTGATTTTTATGGTGAGTTACTTACCTGTAAGCAAAGGTCGGTTATGTCAAGCTATTACTTTGATGATTATTCATTAAATGAAATAGCGGAGGAACATTCCATAACAAGGCAGGCTGTTCAGGATATGATTAAAAGAACAGAAAAACTTCTTAAACAGTATGAAGAGAAGCTTATGCTTGTGGACAAATACCTTAAGCGTAAGGAAAAGGTTGAAAATATTGTTAAAGAACTGGACAGATTAGTTGGTGAGGGTAATGAAGAATTGCTTCATGTAAAGAGTTTGGTTGACCGTATTTTGGATTAGGAGGCTTATATGGCTTTTGAAAGTTTATCAAACAAGCTTCAACAGGTTTTCTCAAACCTTAAAGGCAAGGGCAAGCTGACAGAAAAGGATGTTAAAGCTGCCATGCGTGAGGTAAAGTTAGCTTTGCTTGAGGCGGATGTAAATTTTAAGATAGTTAAGGATTTTATAAATAAGGTTAGTGAAAAGGCTGTTGGCGAGGATGTTCTTACAGGTCTTAACCCTGCACAGCAGGTTATTAAGTTTGTTAATGACGGACTTGTGGAGCTTATGGGAAGTTCACAGTCAAAGCTGACTTTCAGTTCAAAATCTCCTACTATATATATGATGGTTGGCTTGCAGGGTGCAGGTAAAACTACTACTGTAGGTAAGCTTGCCGGTCAGTTGAGAAAGCAGGGTAAAAAACCTCTCTTGGCTGCCTGTGATGTTTACAGACCTGCTGCTGTTAAACAGCTTCAGGTTGTGGGGTCAACCTATAACATTCCGGTCTTTGAAATGGGTCAGGGAAATCCTGTTGAAATTTCTAAAAAGGCCATTGAATATGCAAATAGCAATGGACATGACATTGTTATTATAGATACTGCCGGCAGACTTCATATTGATGAAGAGCTTATGGATGAGCTTGTTAATATTAAAAATGAAGTAAGGCCTCAGGAAATACTCCTTGTTATTGATGCTATGACAGGTCAGGACGCAGTAAATGTTGCTGAAACATTTAATGATCGTTTAGGTGTTGACGGTGTTATTATCACTAAGATGGATGGCGATACAAGGGGCGGTGCGGCTCTTTCTGTAAGAGCTGTAACAGGCAAGCCTATTAAGTATGTTGGTATGGGTGAAAAAATGGAGGATTTAGAACCATTTTACCCGGACAGAATGGCATCCCGTATTTTAGGTATGGGTGATGTTTTAAGTCTTATTGAAAAGGCACAGAATGCCTATGATGAAAATCAGGCTAAGGAGCTTGAAAAGAAAATGAGAACTCTTGATTTTAATCTTGAGGATTTTTTGAATCAGCTCCAGCAAATTAAGAAAATGGGTCCTTTAAAGGACTTAATGAAAATGCTTCCCGGTATAGGCGGCAAGGTGAATATTGATGATTTGAATATTGACGATAATGCCACAAAGCATATTGAGGCTATTATTCAGTCAATGACCAAAAAGGAAAGACAAAATCCCGATATTTTAAACGGTTCAAGAAAAAGAAGAATTGCCAAGGGTTCAGGAACATCTATTCAGGAAATTAACAAGCTTTTAAAGCAGTTTGAGGAAATGAAAAAGATGATGAAAATGATGAATGGTATGGCTAAGGGCAAAAAGGGCTTTGGCGGACTTGGCGGTATGGGCGGAGGCAGATTTAAGCTTCCGTTTTAGTAAAGCATTAATTAATGTTTTCATTAAAAAGCTTATTACTTTTAATAAGATATATAAAGAAAAATACCAAGGAGGTGAATGTAAAGTGGTAAAGATTAGATTAACTAGATTAGGTGCTAAGAAGAGTCCTTTCTATAGAATTGTTGTTGCTGATTCAAGAAATGCAAGAGGTGGTAAGGCTATCGCTCAGTTAGGTTACTACGATCCATGTAAGGAGCCTATTGAATTAAAGGTTAATGTTGAGGAAGCAAAGAAGTGGTTAAGCAATGGTGCTCAGCCTACTGATACTGCTAAGGCTTTATTAAAGAAGGCTGGCGTTATTGAAGCATAATCAGGAGGTACTGCCATGAAGGAATTACTTGAAATACTTGCTAAACACCTTGTGGATAATCCTGATGCAGTTGTGGTTAATGAAAGAATGGATGACGATGCTCTTATTCTTGAATTAACTGTTGCACCTGATGATATTGGTAAGGTTATTGGTAAGCAGGGTAGGATAGCTAAGGCTATCAGAACCTTTATTAAATCTGCTGCCGGTCGTGAGGATAAAAAGGTAGTAGTTAAAATTCTGTGATTACATGGGTGTTGTATTGTTTTATACAACACCTTTTTTCTATTAGTTTGAGGTAAAGTATATGGAAAATTATTTTGTTGTAGGTAACATAGTAAATACACAGGGCATAAAGGGCGAAGTAAGAGTTATGCCTACAGTTGATGATGTGTCAAGGTTTAAGCTTCTTGATCATATTTTTGTTGAAAGAAAGGGCAGTATTAAGGAATACGAAATTGAAAATGTCAGATTTCACAAGCAGTTTGTTCTTTTAAAACTTAAAGGTGTTGACGATATGACAGCTGCTGAGGCATTAAAGGGTACAGTTGTTAAAATTACTGAAGATATGGCTGTACCTTGTGAAGAAGATGAATACTATATAAAGGACCTTTATGATATGGAGGTAGTAACCGATGAGGGCGAAAGGCTTGGAGTTATTACTGATGTAATATTTACGGGGGCAAATGATGTTTATGCCGTTACAAATGATGACGGCGCTGAAATTCTTATACCTGCCATTAAGGATTGTATTTTAAATGTTGATGTTGAAAATAATACTATGACAGTTAAGCTTTTGGAGGGCTTAAGATAATGAGATTTTATGTTTTGACTCTCTTTCCTGAAATGATAATTGAGGGTCTTGGTCATTCTATAATAAAAAGAGCCTGTGATGAAGGCGTTATAAGTATTGAGGCTATAGATATAAGAGATTTCTCAAAGGATAAACACAGACACGTTGATGATTATCCTTACGGGGGTGGCGCAGGTATGGTAATGCAGCCCCGGCCCATATATGACGCTTATATGAGTATTAAGCCAAAATTAAGTGAAAATTGTCCTGTTGTATATATGACGCCTCAGGGTAAAACATTTAATCAGGAAAAGGCACAAAGTCTTTCAAATCTTGAAGATATGGTTATACTCTGCGGACATTATGAGGGTGTTGATGAAAGATTAATTGAGGAAATTGTAACTGATGAAATTTCAATAGGTGATTTTGTACTTACCGGCGGTGAGCTTGCCGCAATGACAATTATTGACGCTGTTGCAAGGCTTATTCCGGGAGTGCTTAATAAGGAAGAAAGCTTTCGGGAGGAAAGTTTTTCAAATAACCTTTTGGAATATCCTCAGTATACAAGGCCTCCTGAATTTATGGGAAGAAAAGTGCCTGATATTTTATTAAGCGGTCATCATCAGAATATAGAAAAATGGCGAAGAGAAAAGTCAATTGAAAGAACATATTTAAAAAGACCTGAGCTTATTGAAAAGGCAGAGCTTACGGATAAGGAGAAGGAGTTTTTGAAGGGAGTTAAAGGTTAAATTATTGTTTATTTCACCTTTAATGAAATAAACAATAATTTACAAAAAAATCATCTAAAATGATTGAAAATTATCGCCTTTTGGTTTACAATTACTATATGTTAGTATGTACATTGATAAAAGGAGGCTGAAGAAATGTATTCAGTTAGTTTAGGTCAGATTGCAAAGGAATTTAATCTTAAAAATCTGACAGAGGAAATAGATATTAATAAAATAAATATAGAAACTGCCGGAGTCAACAGACCTGCCATTCAGCTTGCGGGATTTTTTGACTATTTTGACAGTGAAAGGATTCAGGTAATTGGACTTGTTGAATACAGTTATTTATCAAAGCTTGCTCCCGAATTCAGACAGGAAACCCTTGAAAAGCTTTTTCAGTATGATATGCCTGCTGTAATTATTTCAAGAGGTCTTACTCCTCACCCTGAAATGATGTTTTATGCAAAAGAGAAGAAAATACCGATTCTTCAGACAAATGAAACAACATCAGAGTTTACAAGCGAGCTTTTGAAATGGTTAAAAATGGAGCTTGCCCCAAGAACTACACTTCATGGTGTTCTTGTTGACGTTTATGGTGAAGGTGTTCTTATTACAGGTGAAAGCGGTATCGGCAAAAGTGAGGCGGCACTTGAGCTTGTTAAGAGAGGTCACAGACTTGTTGCCGATGATGCTGTTGAAATAAAAAAAGTATCCCACAATTCACTTATTGGTACCTGTCCTGAGCTTATAAGATATTTTATTGAAGTGAGAGGTATCGGTATAATTAATGTTAAGCAGATGTTTGGTGTTCAGTCAGTTAAGGACAGTCAGGAAATTGACCTTATTATTAAGCTTGAATACTGGGAAAAGGGCAAGGTGTATGACAGACTTGGTATAAAAGAGGAATATATGGACATTTTAGGTAATAAAGTAATATGTCACTCCATTCCCGTGAGACCCGGCAGAAACCTCGCTATTATATGCGAATCTGCAGCCGTAAACTGTCGTCAGAAGAAAATGGGCTATAATGCGGCACAGGCTCTTAACGATGCTATTATGAACAGTGCTATGAAGGGTTGATGATTATGTATTATTTAGGTATTGATTTAGGCGGAACAAATATATCAGTAGGTATTGTAGATGAAAATGGAAATATTCTTGTTAAGACTTCCACTCCTACTATGAATGGCAGAGATTATGAAGATATTATTGATGATATGGCAAGTCTTTGCAATAAGCTGATAGATGAGTTAAGATTAGAGGTTAAGGATATTGAATCAATTGGTATTGGTATGCCCGGTACGATGAATAAGGCAAAGGGTATATCAATTTATGCAAATAATTTAAACTTTAATAATGTAAATGTGGTTGATGAAATGAAAAAAAGAATTGATTTGCCATGTTACATTGAAAATGATGCAAACTGTGCAGCTATAGGAGAAAATGTATGCGGTGTTGCATATGGCAGCAGAAATCTAATATATATTACTATAGGTACAGGTGTAGGTGCAGGAATTATTATAAATGGAAAGGTTTTTGACGGCTCCTTTGGCGGCGGCGGAGAAGCAGGACATATGGTAATTGTTGCAAACGGTGAGGAATGTACCTGCGGCAGAAAGGGCTGCTGGGAGGCTTATGCTTCTGCGTCAGCTTTGAGACGTGAAGGCAGAATAGCTGCTGCAAAATATCCAAACAGTAAAATTTATGACCTTGTTGACGGTAATATTAAGCTAATTGATGCAAAAACAGTATTTGATGCAGCAGATTTAGGCGATGAGGTTGCTTTGGAAATAATCGATATGTATATTAAGTACCTTGCAGTAGGTCTTGTAAATCTTGTAAACATATTTGAACCGGAGGCTATTATTATAGGCGGCGGTGTATGTGCTCAGGGTGATAAGGTTATAAAGCCATTGACTAAAATTTTAAATGAAAGAGTTTATGGCGGTGACCTTAAGACTAAGATTTGTATAGCAACTCTTGGAAATGATGCAGGGATTGTCGGTGCTGCTATGTTAGGTAAGATCAACAGAGAGGAAATCTGATAAATGAATATTGTTGATGATTTAATTAAAATTGCAGGAGCTGAAAATGTATGTGAAAATGAACCTATGAGTAAACATACTACTTTCAGGATAGGCGGTAATGCTGATATATTTGTTACTCCCGACACAACAGAAAGACTTATGTCAGTTGTGGAATATGTTAAGAGAAGTAATATTCCTTACTATATTATAGGCAACGGAAGCAATCTTCTTGTAAGGGACAATGGATTTAGAGGAGTAATAATTCAGCTTTATAAAAACTTTGCGGATATTGAAGTTAATGATAATATTATTGCCGCTAAAGCCGGAGCACTTCTTTCTTCTGTGGCTAAAACAGCAATGAATAACTCTCTTTCAGGTATGGAGTGTTTAAGCGGTATACCGGGCACTATAGGCGGTGCAGTATGTATGAATGCAGGTGCCTATGGTGGAGAAATGAAGGATATTGTTGTTGAAACAAAGGTTATTAATAAGGGCAGGCTTGAAATAATTGACAATTCATCTTCTGAATTTGGCTACAGAACAAGCAGGATAATGAGAGAAAATATGATTGTGGTTGAAACTACAATTAAACTTGAAAAGGGAAATAAAGAAGCAATAGAAAATAAAATGAAAGAGCTGATGAGCCAGAGGAACTCAAAACAGCCTGTGGAGCTGCCAAGTGCAGGAAGTACATTTAAAAGACCTGAAGGCTATTTTGCTGCAAAGTTAATAGATGATAGTGGCTTACGAGGCTTTAGTGTGGGTCAGGCACAGGTTAGCCCAAAGCATTGCGGATTTGTTGTAAATAACGGTGGTGCAACTGCTAAAGAAGTAATTGAACTTATGGGTAAAGTATCTCAGGTGGTGTATGATAAGTTTGGAGTTAAGTTAGAACCTGAGGTTAGGATAATTGGAGAGTAACTAGAGATTAGGAGTGGTGTTATGAGATGTGTAATTGTAACCGGTATGTCAGGTGCCGGCAAGAGTACAGTATTAAAGTTTTTGGAAGATGTAGGTTATTTTTGTGTTGATAATCTGCCGCCAAGTCTTATACCTAAATTTATAGATTTATGTTCCACTCCAAGCTCCAATATGAACAATGTTGCTATTGGTGTAGATATAAGAGGCGGTATGCTTTTTGGTGATTTGTCTAGTTTTCTGACAGAAATAAAAAGCGATGCAAATAAAAATATAGAAATTCTGTATCTTGACAGTGAAAATGAGGTGCTTCTTAAAAGATATAAGGAGTCAAGACGTCAGCATCCTCTTAATTTGAAAGGTGAAAGACTTATTGACGGTATTAAAAGTGAAAGAAGGCAGCTTGAAAATATAAAGAAAATGGCTGATTATATTATTGATACCTCTCATATGCTTACAAGACAGTTGAGGACACAGCTTAGTGAAATTTTCCTTGAACAAAAGGAATTTGAAAGCCTTATGATTACTGTGTTAAGTTTTGGATTTAAGTATGGTATACCAAGTGATGCTGATTTGGTATTTGATGTAAGATTTATTCCGAATCCTTTTTATATTGATGAGCTAAAACCTTTGACGGGCAATGATGTTGCTGTAAGGGATTATGTAATGGGTTGGGAAGAAGCTAAAATTTTTAGAGAAAAATTGACTGATTTATGTGAATTTTTAATACCAAATTACATTAAAGAGGGGAAAAATCAGTTAGTTATTGCCATTGGGTGCACCGGAGGAAAGCACAGAAGTGTCACTTTAGCCAATGAGCTTTATAATAATTTAAAGAGCTCCGGACATAGTGTAATAATTGCCCACAGAGATATTGACAAAGATGCAAAGAGGTAGTATACTTGATATTGTGGCGAATTTATGTGGTCATAGTCTGTTTACTGTAAATAATATGGGGGTGTTTTTGTGTCTTTTTCATCTGATGTTAAAGGAGAAATACTTTCAAATATTATGTCGGCAGAAGCAAGACATTGTAAGATTGCCCAGCTTTTAGCTATTATAAATGTCTGCGGCTATGTAAGTCTTGATGACTGTGATAAATTTGTCGTTATACATAATGAAAACAGGGATATTTTAGAACTATCTATTAAGCTGATAACTGAAATTTTTAACAGTACTTTGGCATTTAATGATAATGAAATTATTATCAGAAATGAAAATCTTATAAACAGTATGGTTAAAATTTTATGTATTAAAGACAGTAATGATTTTAGTTTGAAGCCGTCTGTTGATGAAAGGTGCGTATCTGAAAACTGCTGCAAAAGAATGTACATTGGTACAGCATTTGTATGCTGTGGTTCAGTTAATGATCCAAACAGGCATTATCATCTTGAATTTGTTGACAATGATTATGACCATTTAAAAAGTTTGGTAGGTCTTATAAGTGATTTTGGTATTGATATGAAGATTGTTGAGAGAAAAAATCGCTTTGTTGTTTATTGTAAGGAGTCGGAGCAGATTGTAGATCTGCTTAATGTTATGTCTGCTTACAAAGCACTGCTGGAATTTGAAAATCTTAGAGTTGTTAAGGAAGTCAGAAATAATGTGAACAGAATTGTTAACTGTGAAACAGCCAATATTAACAAGGTTGTAAGTACAGCTTTCAGGCAGATTGAGGATATTAACTACATAATTGACAGAGTAGGCTTAAATTATCTGCCCAGTAACTTAAGAGTAATCGCCGAAGCAAGATTAAAATATCCTGATGCAAGTTTAAAGGAATTGGGTGAGGTTATTACGCCTCCTATAGGGAAATCAGGCGTAAATCACCGATTAAAAAAAATTCATGAAATAGTAAACAATTTAAAGGGGGATAATATCAATGATTAAAAAAGAAATTACTGTAGGTTCAAGTATGATTGAAAGACCAATTCCTATGTTGGTACAGACAGCAGGAAGATTTTCAAGCAGCTTAAAGCTTACTATGGATAACAAGGAAATCAACTTAAAGAGTATTATGGGGGTTATTTCTATCGGTACACTTACAGGTCATTCTGTTACAGTTTTTGCTGAGGGTTCTGATGAAAATGAAGCTATTGATGCAATAGTTGAATTCTTAAGTTAATTGTTGATTTATATTTTAAACGGACTGAGAAGAAGAGGAGTAAATAATCACACTTCTAAAGAGAAGAATATCCGCAGGCTGAAAGGTATTCTGATTTAAGGATTATTGAAGGTAGCTTTGGAGTCCCTGTGCTGAATAGTGTAGGTACAGCGTATTGCTGCGATAAGGCAAAAGAGTGCTCTCGTTTTTTGAGAGAATTAAGGTGGTACCACGGATATATTCGTCCTTAAATGGATGAATATATCCATTTTTTGGTTTATTGAAAAATTTTTAGGAGGAAACAGAAAATGATGAAAGAAATGGCAAAAAGCTATGATCCTTCCATTGAAGACAGAATTTATCAAAACTGGCTTGATAAGGGTTATTTTCATGCAGAAGTAGACAAGAGTAAGGAGCCTTTTACAATAGTAATTCCGCCTCCAAACATTACAGGTCATCTTCATATGGGTCATGCTCTTGACGAAACTATGCAGGATATTCTTATCCGCTGGAAGAGAATGCAGGGCTATAATGCTCTCTGGGTGCCGGGCACTGACCATGCTGCAATTTCAACAGAGGTTAAGATTGTTGATAAAATGCGTGAAGAGGGCATTACCAAAGAGGATATAGGAAGAGAAGGCTTCTTAAAGAGAGCTTGGGAGTGGAAGAAGGAGTATGGCGGAACTATTTTAAATCAGCTTAAAAAACTTGGTTCATCATGTGACTGGGAAAGAGAAAGATTTACAATGGACGAAGGTCTTTCCGATGCTGTACTTACAGTATTCTGCAAGCTCTATGAAAAGGGCTATATTTATCAGGGCGAAAAACTTATTAATTGGTGTCCTACCTGTCAAACTACTATATCTGATGCAGAGGTTGAGCATGAGGACAAGCAGGGCGGATTTTGGCATATTAAATATCCAATTAAGGGCACTGACAGATTTCTTGAATTTGCCACTACAAGACCTGAAACTATGTTAGGTGATACGGCTATTGCCGTACATCCTGATGATGACAGATACAAGGATGTTGTGGGCAAGGTTTGTATTGTACCTTTTGTTGACAGAGAAATTCCTATTATTGCAGATACCTATGTTGATATGGAATTTGGTACAGGTGTTGTTAAGATTACTCCTGCCCATGACCCTAATGACTTTGAGGTTGGTGAAAGACATAATTTACCTAAAATCAATATTTTAAATGATGACGGTACCATAAATGAAAACGGCGGTAAGTTTGTTGGTATGGACAGATATGATGCAAGAAAGCAAATCGTTGAGGAACTTGACGAAATGGGTCTGTTTATTAAGAAAGAGGATATTAATCACGCAGTTGGTACTCATGACAGATGCCACAGTGTAATTGAGCCTCTTATTAAAAAGCAGTGGTTTGTTAAAATGGAAGAGCTTGCAAAGCCTGCCCTTGATGCCTACTATAAAGGTGACTTAAAGTTTGTGCCTGACAGATTTGGCAAGATTTATACTCATTGGTTAGAGGATATTCATGACTGGTGTATTTCAAGACAGTTATGGTGGGGTCACAGAATACCTGCTTACTATTGTGATTGTGGAGAGGTTATAGTATCAAAGACTGCACCTGAAATTTGTCCTAAGTGCGGAGGTACTCATATTGTACAGGATGAGGATTGTCTTGATACATGGTTCTCATCTGCCTTATGGCCTTTTTCTACTTTGGGCTGGCCTGAAAAGACTCCTGAACTTGAACATTTCTATCCTACAAGTGTACTTGTAACAGGCTATGATATTATTTTCTTCTGGGTTGTAAGAATGGTATTCTCTGCTATGGAGCAGATGGGTGAGGTTCCTTTTAAGACTGTTCTTATTCATGGGCTTGTAAGAGATAGTCAGGGCAGAAAAATGAGTAAATCTCTTGGCAACGGTATTGATCCTCTTGAAATTATTAAGGAGGCAGGTGCCGATGCTTTAAGACTTACTCTTATTACAGGCAATGCTCCCGGTAATGATATGAGATTCTACAATGAAAGAGTAGAAAACAGCAGAAATTTTGCCAATAAGCTTTGGAATGCCTCAAGATTTGTAATGATGCATATTGGCGACAGTGAACCTCAGTGTGATATGAGTGCTTTAACTGCTGCCGACAGATGGATATTAAGCAAGGTTAACAGTCTTGCTAAGAATGTTACGTCTAATCTTGATGCTTATGAGCTTGGTATTGCAGTACAAAATGTTTATGATTTTATATGGGATGAGTACTGCGATTGGTATATTGAAATGGTTAAGCCCAGATTATATAATCAGGAGGACCCAACAAGAGAGGCTGCTTTATGGACATTAAAGACTGTTCTTATTAATGCCTTAAAACTGTTGCATCCATTTATGCCATTTGTTACTGAGGAAATATTTACTTTTATTCAGAGTGATGAAGAAACAATTATGCTTTCCAAGTGGCCTGAATATAGCGAAGAATTTAACTTTGCCGAGGACGAAAAGAGTATTGAGCTTATGAAGGAGGCAATTAAGTCTATCAGAAATATTAGGGCTGAAATGAATGTTGCTCCAAGTAAGAAGGCTAAGGTTATTGTTGTAAGTGACAATGCTGAGGTAAGAAATATTTTTGAAAAGGGTAAGGTATTCTTTGCTCCTCTTGCCTATGCAAGTGAGGTTGCTGTTCAGAGTGATAAGAGTGGTATAAGTGATGATGCGGTTTCTACTGCTATTCACAATGGTATGATTTATATGCCTTTTGCTGAGCTTGTGGATATTGCCAAGGAAAAGGAAAGACTTGCCAAAGAAAAGGAAAAGCTTATTAAGGAAGTTGAAAGAGTTGAAAAGAAGCTTTCTAATCAGGGCTTTGTTTCAAAGGCACCTGAAAAGGTTATTAATGAAGAAAAGGCTAAGCTTGAAAAGTATAGCTCAATGTTAAAGAGTGTTGAGGAGCAGATTGCAAGATTAGGTTAAACAATATAATAGCTTTAAAATGCCCCATGGGTTATTCCTTTACAGGAATAGCCTGTGGGGCTTTGTTTTTATAAAATGTAAAATCTGCACCCATTAAAATATATTATAATTGCCGCTTTATTATTATATATAATGGTGGTAAAATGAATTTAAAGAAAATGAAAAAGAGAAAATATATTTAAAAGCACTGAAAATATGGTGTTTTATGCTGCTTTATATGGTAACGAATAATTTGTGATTTAGACTGGTAACTTTTGTGCAATTTGCTTAAATTGCACTCATTGATATAATAATAAGGTGATTATATGATAAGGTTGGAGCTTGATAAGAAATCTGCAATTCCGCTGTATGTGCAGATTTTTGAGCAAATATCGGGTAAAATAATAAACGGAGGTTTAAGAGACGGACTGAGGCTTCCGTCACAAAGGGAGCTTTCAAGGCAGCTTGGGGTATCGGTTAATACTGTTGTAAACGCTTACGATATGCTTTTACAGTATGAATATATTATTTCCGTAAGCAGAAGCGGTTATTATGTTAACGGAGTAAAGCCTGAGAAGTTTTTTTCGGAGGAATATTGGCAAAGTGATACACCGTATATTTATAATTTCAGCAGAAACGGTGTTGATTTGAGTATGAATGAGAGTTTCAGACGTGAACTGAGGTATGCGGCAAGAGAGTTTACGGACAGAGGTTTTAGCTACCCTGACTATATTGGTTACTATGAGCTGAGAAAACAGCTTTGCCTTATGCTTGGCAAATACTATGAAATAGATTGTCTGCCAACACAAATTATAATTGGTTCAAGTATTAACTATTTGCTTGATTCACTTATAAAGGTGATTGGTACGGACAAAGTATATGGATTTGAGAATCCGTCTTATTATAAGATAAGTGATTTTATGCGGATAAGCGGTTATAAAAGCTCATATTTGAATGTAGGCTTACAGGGGGTTACATATAGGGAATTGGAAGGATATGATGCTGATGTATTTATAACAATGCCGTATCATCACTATCCTATTGGAAGTATTATGACAGAGGAGCAGAAGCAGGCATTGCTGCATTGGGCAGGCAGTGAACGATATATAGTTGAGTGGGGTTATGATATGGAGCTTAGTTCATCGGCATGGGGCAGGTCAATGTTTTCAATGACGGATAATAAAAATGTTATTTTCATAAATGATTTTACAAGGACAGTTGCACCTGATATAAATATAGCCTATATTATTTTGCCTGAATCTCTTGTAAGAAGGTGGCAGGAAAGATACATAAGCTTTCATTCATATTGTTCCGAGTTTGAACAGATTTTTATAACAGAGACCCTTAAAAGCGGAAGTTTATATAAAAATATAAGAAGGCTAAGAAAGGTATATGGAGCAAAGCGAAATTGTCTTATATCGGCAGTAAATAATCATCCGTTGGGCGAGAGAATAAAAATTATTAATGACGGTGCAGGCACTTTTTTGCTGTTGCAGCCGAAAATTGCCTGTGATGAGGATATGCTTTTAAATGAGTGCCATAAGGTTGGTGTTAAGATATCTTGTGTTAAAAATTCACTCAGACAGCCCAACCCGTTCATATCGCCGAAAACTTATATACTGGGTTTTGGTGCGTTGAATGAGCGTGAGATTGAGGAAGGTATAAGGCTTTTGCTTGATACATGGGAAAAGCTGCTTTGATGAAGGTCTATTTTTTAATCGCATGTGAGATAGACTCCCACCTCTATAGGTGGTGAGTAAAGCAAACTTTTA
>DBGCRA010000026.1:0-50573 GCA_048359195.1 Candidatus Gallispira sp. | reverse complement strand
CGCCAAAGCTTGACATAGCATCTACAATGTAATTTCCTCCCATAGATTTTACAACTCTGCCCACCGCCTCAATATCATTTAATATACCTGATGTAGTTTCACTGTGTACCATAGCTACATAAGTAATTGAACTGTCTTTTTCAAGTATTTCCTTAATTTTATCGGCAGATGGCACTTTATCATAAGCCTCCATATATGCAACATAGTCAAGCCTTAATCTGTCGGCAATATTACACATTCTCTCACCGTAAGCACCGTTAGCTGCAATAAGTACCTTATCACCTTCACCGATAACTGATGAAAACACAGACTCTACACCAAATGTACCGCTGCCCTGCATAAGAACAGCTGTATATTTATCCTCACTTACGTGAGCAAATTTTAAAAGTTTTTTTCTGATATTTTGAGTAATAATCTTATATTCATCATCCCATGTACAATGGTCAAAAAGCATTTCCTTTTTTACCGTATCAGTTGTAGTCAGGGGACCCGGAGTAAGTAATTTATAATTCTTCATTTATTTAATACCTCACATTTTTTTATTTACAGCTATCTGAAAATTCCTGATGCTTTTTAAGAAGGTCAACTGTTAAAGGCTCCTTAAATGTCTTGGGATTTCCTGATGAATTTGCAGGGTCTGCCGTTTCATCATTGTATAAAGGAATAGGATAAGTCTTTAAAAGGTCAGCTCTGCCATTCTTAATAATACATTCTGCCATTTCCATAGCTAAAGGATTTGCATTTTCCTTGTCAATTACTGCAACAGATTCAGTAAGAGAGAAGTTGCCCTCTGCCGGGTCAACATAATCAATAGGAAGCCCCTCCTCCTTGTCAGCAACAGCCTGATGTCTTAAGCCAAAGCCTATAGCAACCTCGCCTGCTCTTACCTTCTTAATAGGACCTGAGCCTGAATCCTCAATATGTACACCTGCATTTTCATAAATTGCAGAAAGAATTTCTTTTGCCTCAGCCTCATCATATTCATTTAAAATATCCCGAATTAATAACCAAGCAGTAGATGAGCTGTTAATATCGGTTACTGAAATATTATCCTTATAAACAGGATTTGCAAGATCCTTTATGGATGTTGGCATTGGTAAATTTTCTGATGCCATAACCCCTGTATTTACAATTATTGCCCCCTCCTGTGCAGTGATTGGAGCGTAATAGCTTGCCACCTCATCAATGGTATTCTTATCAAATGTAAGGTCTGCAAACATATTGTTAGTCTCCTAAGCAGAATCAATATAGAATGTACTCATTGTTATAAGGTCCGCCTCTATATCCTTACCCTCTGCCAAAAGCTTGCCGCCAAGCTCAGAGGTACCAAATGTTGAAAACATATACTGACCCTCATAGCCGTTGCTGTCAAAAGCCGTTTTCATTGCCTCAACTGCCTCATCATCGGCATTTGAATAAATAATAACCTGCTCATTTGCTGAATTTGTACCACAGCCTGCCAAAAAAGATACTGACATTGCTGCTGTTAATAATAATGCTGTTAATTTAATTTTCATTTAAAATTTTCCTCCTGTTTGCTAAATAATTAAATATAACCTTTGCTGCTAAATTAGTAACAAGTATTAATAAAGATAAAACAAATATTTCGTTAAATTTTGCAAAATGCTGTAATTCCTTAATTTTTGTTGTAATAACCATAGTTCTTGCCCCTGCAATGAATATTACCGCACTTACAGTAACCATTGCATTTACAAAATAATAGCTGAAAACCTCCAAAAGAATTGTAAAGGCATTTGGTGTAACAACCCTTATAATAGTTTTCATCCAGTTATCTCCCATAAGCCTTGCAGTGGTTTCCCATGACCTGTTCATCTTTGACAATGAATTTTTCATCATAAGGTAGGGTGTTGAGAAAAAATGAACAATGTTACATAGTATTATAATTGCAAATGTATTATGGAGCGGACCTCCCTTAAAGGCAAGGAGAAAGGCTATACCAAGCACCATACCCGGTATCGTGTTTGTTACAACCGATGAGGTTTCAAGCACTTTTTTAATTCGTTTATCCATATTACTTCTTGCTGTAATAAGTGTGACACCATAAGCTATTACAGTACCTATAACAGCCGTAAGGATTGCTGCAATAAGAGAATTTTCATAAACCCCAACAAGGTTATTGTCTTAAAATACAGTCTTTACATTGTCAAATGTAAATGAAATATCATAAGGCCAACCCTTTACAAAGGGTATAAAGGCTATTACACTAAATATGGTAATTATTGAAAATACAACCCCAAGAGAAAATATACTGCATAAAATATCTCTTGCCTTTGATTTTGTAAGCTCAACAGTTGATATTTTATTGTATCGTATATTGTATTTTTCAATTATTGTAAGACATATAATACTTATAACAGAGGGCAAAAGCATAACAATAGCCACAACATCAAACTTGCCTCCTACCGATGCAGGAATACCAAAGTCGGTAAAGCATAAGAAAAATCACTGTATAACAGAACAGGTAAATGTACCTGCCAAAGGTCTTAATATTGTCATCCACAGTGTGTTTAGCTTATTATCACCCATTACTCTTGACACTATCATAAATTTCTTGTCAAGATAAAGAATGGTATTGTTTATAAGCATAAACGAAATAGGCAGTGTATAAATAAGATAACCCGGCAGCAACCCCTTATACCCATAAATATCAAAAAGCTGTATGCCTAAAATTTTAGTTACAAGCCCCTGTTTGCCAAAAGAGTAAATAATGGCAAATCCGTATGTAATAGTCGGCAGAAACATAGGGAGTATGGCAACTGCACCTATTATTTTTTTAACATATTTATTTGCATTTGTATAATTAATTGTATAAGCCATCATAAATGCAATAAATGTTGAAAGCAAGGCACTTACCACCGAAATATTAATACTGTTTAAAAGGGCCGTTAAAAAATTCTTTTCAGTAATTATATTTATATAATTTTCAAAACCAAAGCCCCGTCACATTCAAAACTCTTTAATGCAAGCCTTATTGCCGGAAAGAGCAAAAAGGCAGCAAAAAACAATACAATTAATACAAATATAATTTTAAGTTCAGTATTTTTGGTTTTCATAAAACACCTCTGATTATACTGCACAGCTTTTGTTGAAAAGAGTAAGAATGTTATCTCTCTTTATTTCAAGCTGATTTAATATAAACTCCTTAACAAACATATTGCTTGGCTTGTTTATAATCTGTTCAGGTCTGTCAAATTGAGAAATATGTCCCTCATTAATTATAAGCACCTTGTCGGATAATGTAAGAGCCTCCTCAGGGTCGTGAGTTACAATAATTGTTGTCAGATTAAATTCCTTTGCAATAGTCTTAATTCTGTCTTTTATAGACTCCTTAATAACACCATCAAGAGCACTTAAAGGCTCGTCAAGCAAAAGCACCTTTGGCTTCATTACCATAGTTCTTGCAAGAGCAACTCTTTGCTTCTGACCCCCTGAAAGCCGGTCAATGTTTTTGTCTATATGTTCTCTTAAGCCTAAAAGTTCAATAAGGTCATTAACCTCTTCCTCAGTTGAAATATTGGGCTTATTTCTTAAGCCGTATGTAATGTTCTTATAGGCATTAAGGTTTGGAAAAAGAGCATAATCCTGAAAAACAAGGTTAAACTGTCTTTTTTCCATAGGTACATTTGTAATATCCTCACCGTCAAATTCAATTTCTCCGCTGTCAGTATCCGTAATACCCAAAATAATGTTAAGCAATGTAGTTTTACCGCTTCCTGAGGGTCCGAGTATTGACACAATTTCACCTGTGTTAATTGTCAAATTGATGTCCTTTAAAATATCAACACCATCAAAGCTTTTTTTAATGTGTTTAAGTTCAAGCATAATTATTTCCTCCGTTTTTTTGCTTTACAATGCGTCCGAACAAGGTAAATATATCAATTCAAATATCCCTTTTCAACAAAATCCATATTAAAAAAATGTAAAGTAAATGTAAGATAACGTCAGGCTTTACCCATTTTAAAATGTAGTTTTTCTACAAATAAAAAAATAGCCTATGCGGTTCAATTCTCCACATAGGCTCTTGATTTTATAAGTCTGCTGTTATTTTCAAGTATTTTTGTGTATCTGTCATAATCACTTAAAATAACACCCATATACAGCATATCCACAATAGCAAGCTGTGTTACTCTTGAAAAAATTGCATCGCCGTACAAAAACTGCCCATTATCACAGGTAAGCACAATATTTCCGTATTTTGATATTACCGAATGCTCAAAATTAGTGATTACAAGGGGTTGGGCATTTTTGTTTCCGGCAGCCTTAAGGACATCTACAGTATTGCGAGAACAACCCGAATAGGATATGGCTATTGCCAAATCTTTTTCAGTCATACCATCAGCCGCAACAGACTGTAAATAATAATCATCATATATATTGCAGTCAATTCCAAGATAAACAAGTTTTGTCATTAGGTCATAGGCTGTTACGGCAGAATTTTCAACATAAAAAATCACTATTTTTTCCGCTTTGGTAATAGCATTTACAGCCTGTTTATAATGTTCAACAGATATTGTTTTAAGTGTCTTTTCAAGCTTATCTATAGCCGTTCCTATAATATTCGATGGAATTTCATCAAGGCTGTTATTTTTGTTAATATCAAAGCCATATAAAGGAGAGGTCTTGTTTTTTGAACCAACTTCTTCAGCCACAGCAAGCTTAAACTCCTTGTAGCCATCATAGCCTATTGCTCTTACAAACCTTATAATTGTTGGCTGACTTACACCGGCAAGCTCCGAAACCTCTACTATAGATAATTTATAAATATCCCCCATATTTTCCAATATGAAATCAGCAGTTCTTTTTTCCGACTTGGTAAGTTTATTGTATTGCTTTTTTATAATAAAATCTATACCCTTATTCATAATGACTCCCTGTAAATAATCTACAAAATTATACCGCAAAAAAATTATGCAAGCTCAATTTCAAACTTTTAATACTTTTTTATTATAACAAATATGTAATATATTATCTGTAAATTCAGGGTTAAATCTTTGTAAAGTGCTAAATTCGTAAAAAAATCCCCAAAGGAATTAACCTTTGGGGACTTAATGTTAAACATTATTTTGCAACAAATGTCATATAGTATAAGTTAGATGAATCTCTCTTAGTAATTTCATGAGCACCTGCTTCTACATCAACAGTTACAACACCGTTAGCATCAGAATCAAGCTTAGTACCGTCTACCTTGCAATTATGCTTGGCATCTCCGGAATTAAACACTAATGTAAGTGTACCTGCTGATGGAGCAGTAAATGTAATTGAAGTAGCTGTTTCCATCTTTAAGCACTGTGTAAGAACCATGCCATTATAGGTTACAGTGCCCTTATCAGTTGCAAGATTACCAATAATTGTAAAGAATGTTGATGTGGTTCCGTCAGTTGTGAAGTTATGAGCAACTGCACCTGCCGGAAGCTCAGTAGTAGTACCTTCTGTCGGAGTTTCTGTTGTAGCCTCGGTAGAATCTTCAACAACATTATCAGTAATACCTGCATCGTCAACAGTCAAGTCTCTTGTGCCTGTAGCTGTCTGGAATGACATAGATGTAATAGACTTAGCATCTACACCTGTTACAGTAACAGGAGAAGATCCATCTACGCTTAATGTAGCTGTATCATTATCAAAATCAACTGTAATTACTAATGTAACCTGAGTATTTGCTGCAGATGTAACAGTAGTTGCTGTCACAGCAGAACCTGCATTTACTCTTAATCCATAATTCTTGCTGCCGTCTGTTCTGATTCCCAATACCTCACCCTCTGTATCATCAGCCATAACACCGTTAAGCTGTACAATAGTCCACTTGGTAGCTGCTACAGATGGAGTAATCTTAGCTGTATAAGTAACAGTACCTGAAGTTTTCTCAGTCAAAGGTAATGTAGCCTTAACAGTATCTGTTGCAGATGCATCATTAAGGAATAAAGTACCATTTACAATAGATGCTATTGCTGTTAAACCATCAGATACTTCGCCTGACTTAGTTGAAACAGTATAGGTAATGCCGCTTGTACCATCCTTAGTTACTTCAGGGTTATCATCAAAGCTGTAGAAGCTGTCAGAAGATACTGCTTCAGTAGTTGTTTCTGCAGGTACTTCTGTTGTAACAGCTGTTGTTGTAGCTTCCGTAGTTGTAACTTCTGTAGTTACTTCTGTAGTTGCCACTGTAGTTGTTGCTTCTGTTGTAACAGCTGTTGTTGTAACCTCAGTTGTTTCCTCAGAACCGCCTTCAGGTGTATAGCCTAAGTAGAATAATCTTATCTTAGAACCCGTAAGTCCTGCTGTATAAGTCTGACCTGCCGTAACATTATATTGTCTGATGTAATATGCAGAACCGTTTTCAGCAGTAACCGTTTCACCAAACACACTGCCTGTTTTGCCGCCGCTTACCTTAAAAGCAATAGTAAATGTGCCGTTATAAGGAGCAGTAAATTTAATAACATCGCCGTTAGATGAAGATGCCATACTGTTGTTAGACTCTGCTGCCTTGCTGTATTCATAAGTCTTTCCGTCCCTTGCAACAAATAAGCTTGCTAAATCTGTTACAGGAGCAACATCAAGAAGAACAGTTAAACCATTGCCTAAATCAGTATTTGCTGTATAAGTGCCAATATCCCACTTAACTGTATCATTTAAAAGCTCATCAAGACTGCCGGCAGGATTTTCTGCTGGTGTCTCTGTAGTAGTCTCTGTTGTTGCCTCTGTAGTAGCTTCTGTTGTAGGTGTTGCAGTTGTAGCTTCAGCTGTTGTTGCCTCTGTAGTTGTTTCTGTTGTATATTCTTCGTCAGGCTCACAAGGCATTTTGTAACTGCTGTTTAAAATCTTCTGAAGAATTGTAGCAACATCGGCAGTGTCAACCTTACCGTCCATTGTTACATCGTTAATACCTGAAACAGGCTCAACATAACCGTTTCTAATCTGATCAATTAATATAGCACAGTCAAGTATTTCACGAGTACCGTTTCTGTCAACGTCACCATATACAAAACCGGGATCGGGATTTACATTCTCCGTTGTTGTTTCACTGGAAGCTTCAGTTGTTATTTCCTTAGTAGTAGCCTCTGTTGTTGCTTCGGTTGTTGTAACTAAAGTAGTAACCTCTGTTGTTGCCTCTGTTGTTGTAACAACAGGTGCATCACCTATTACACCAACATAAGGTACAGAAACCGTTACATTTCTTGAACCTGTTTTAGATGTAGTTGAATACAAAGAACTGATTGAAGCCACATCTACATTGTAAGTATTGGTAATACCGTCAATAGTAACTTCCGCAGTCTTGTTATCTAAATCAAAGATAATTGTATATTCATAACTCTTAGCCTCTAAAGTGCCAATCTTTGTATAAGCAGATGCGCCATTTACTCTTACAGAAAGGTCAGTCTTGTTAGAACCGCCGCCAAAACCAATAATTTCACTTGCGGAGCCGTCTTCCTTTGTACCTCTTATCTGTACAAATACCCACTTACTTGCAGTAGTACTTGGTTCAGCAGTACCGCTTATAATTATCTTACCGCTTGTCTGCTCTGCAAATGGAATTGTAATTTCTGCTGCTGCGGTAGCGGAAGTATCAACCAATGACCAACTGTCTGTTTTCTCATTATAAGTTACGGATATACCATTACCTGTATCAGCAGTATCGTCAGAAACAAAGCCTGTTACAGCTTCGCCAATCTCAACAGGAGTTGACGGAACTGCCTGAGTAGTTGTCTCGGTTACAGCCTCTGTAGTTGTTTCGGTTTGAGCTTCAGTAGTTGTAGTTGATGCTGTTGTTCCACTTGTAGGATCTGTCGGATCAGGAATTACAACATTGCTCTGTCCTTTCTTTAAAGCACCTGAATTTGCCATAACATCTGCTTTTGCCACATCAGGAGACTGAACATTTGCTACATAATCAGCCATTATTGAAGGATCAGTATCAAAGTTATTGTATGTATTGCCGCCCTGAAGTGTTGCAAAGCTTGAAGGAACCTTTTCATCTCTTGAGTCAGCCTGGTATGCATCAGGATAATTACCCTTTTCTCTTTTCTCAGCACTTACCTTTGACTCAAAATCTGTACGGTCTGCAATAACCTCCATAGTTTTTGATGCACCATTCCAATAGGTACAGCCTGTACAAGTTTTTGTAACCGTCTTTAAATCACCGTCAATATATGTTATTGTACCTTCTTCACAAGTTGTAATCTTATTGTTATATGACTTAATTACACCACCGTTTTCACTGGAAGAAAATGAATCGCCGGCAGATTTAATATCATTACCCTGACCTGCCATAAACATCGGTCTTACAGTATCCTCAAAGTAATTACCTTCTGAAAATACTGATGCACCAAGACAAGCAGCAATACCGCCGCTGTAATTATGGTCAAAATAGTTATTGTAAACATGAATTGAACCGGTTCTTGCTCTGGGATGTCTTGAACCTGATGTATCATACCAGTTATGATGATATGTAAGGAAGAAATTTGACTTATCGCTTGTCATACCACCTAAGGATGTTTTACCTGTATTGTGGAAATGGTTATAATCTACAGTAGCGTATGTAGAATTAGCCTTAACATCACAGGAGCCGTCACCCTTTCTCTTATCGCCGCCGCCATCTGC
This sequence comes from Candidatus Gallispira sp., assembly GCA_048359195.1. Lineage (GTDB taxonomy): Bacteria > Bacillota > Clostridia > Lachnospirales > CAG-274 > Gallispira. The sequence goes on along the minus strand of DBGCRA010000026.1, from coordinate 41,957 downwards.
ACCAATATAGAAGTCATTATGGTGAATCCATATATGGTCATTATCTGTCTGTACGCTTACACAGTCATCCTTCTGTTCACCAAGTCGCATATTTCTTATTTCAATATTTGAATCATCTCTTATATTAAGACCAAAGCCTGTAATACCTGATTCGTAGCCTATACCTTCTATTGTCACATTCTGTGTTGACTTAATATTTAATAAGCCTGCACTGTCAATACCTGAGTTGCTCTTATTGTTTGAGCCTCCGTCAGTATATGAACCGCTTGTAGGTGCACTCATAACACCATCAATACGTATAATAAGCGGCGTGGTTTCCGCACCATTCTTTTCACGGGCAAGAAGAATGCCTGAAATACCTGTACAATGTGCTACAGTACCCTTATCTGTATTAATTATAACATCAGCCTCAACCGTGTCCTTATTAGCATCGGATACATAAATAATTTGTGCATTCTCAGGCACTGTACCATCTTCATTGTAACCGCCTGTTGTTTTTCCGTTTGAAAAAGCAAATCCCTCACGGGCAAATGCAGTTACATCAATATTATCCGTAACAGCAGCCTTGCTTTCATCCTCAACACCATTAATAACAGGTACAATCTTAATATTATAGCTTGTACCTCCCTTTAAGCCAAGAACATCTGCCCTTGTACCTCTTACAAGTTCATCATCAATTTTGGTGAAATTGCTTTCACCGCTGACCTTGTAATAAGCATTATACTTTTCTGCGCCGGTAACCTCCTGCCATTCAGCATAAGCAGCCTCATACCAACCACCCGTTGTTGTAATTGAGACGCTTTCATCAGCAAAAACGGTTGTAACTCCGGCAAATGTAATCGAAGATGCTGCCATAACAGTAGAAAGGATTACACTTAACGCTCTTTTTAAACCTTTTTTCATTTTGGTTCCTCCTTTTTTATTAACCGTTAAAACTCGCAATTTCCTTATTATGAAAATTACGATAACTCGGCTTATACTTTTTATAATAAAACAAACTCGACAGAATTACAAGTCTTAAAATTCAATTTATTTGAATTAAGAACCAATTCTGTCGGTTTTCACAATCATTTATTATGTTTTTTGTACAATTTAACCACTATTTTTGATTTTTCATTTTTTTAATTATATCTATACCTGCCACTGCTCCATCACACACAGCCTTTGCCACCTGCAAAAGTCCTCCCCTGCAATCACCTACCGCATAAAGTCCCGGTATATTTGTTGCCATATTCTCATCAACAGCAATATAATTCCCATTAATTACAGCACCAAGCTTTCTTGCCAGGTCAATTCCCCCTGCAACGCCAAGAGCCACAAATACGCCTTGTACTTCCAGCTCACCGTCATTTTCAAATACAACCTTTTCAACTGTATCTTTTCCCTCAACAGACTTTATTTTATAAGTAACGCAATTATCATATTGAGGTGCAGCCTTACCGTCTGTCAAAATGGTAACGGACTTGGCAACCTTTTTAAGAGTTTCTGCCTCATGCAAAGCATATTCGCCGTTTCCTATTACACAGACATCCTTATCTCTGTAAAAGAAAGCATCGCAAACGGCACAGTAGCTTACACCTTTGCCCTCAAATTCTCTTATATTATTAATTTTCGGCACATTCCTTTGAGCACCGTTGGCAATAACAAGAGCATCTGATTCATAGCTTTTTTCATTTGTACTGACCGTGAACCTACCATTATAGCCTACTGCTATTACTTCTTCCTCAATTACGTTTACTCCAAGTCTTTTTGCTGACTCAATTCCTCTGTCATAAAGCTCCTCTCCGCCTATGCCTTCCGGAAAGCCATAATAATTTTCTATTTTTTCCGCCTTAGTAAGAGCACTGCCGCCCTGAGTAAATACAGTAGTATCCACATTTGCTCTTACAGTATACAATGCCGTTGAAATCCCGGCAGGTCCGCCGCCTATTATAATTACATTTCCCATAATATTAATCCTTTCATCATCTGAAGTCTGCAAAGCTGTAACCAAGTTCCGTAACATAATTAACTATACCGGGCAGGCTTCCTTCGTCAGAATAGCTCCAGACTCTTTTATTATCCTTAGTTTCTATCTGAAAATGCACATCATCAATAACAGGATGATAAAAAAGACTTAATGTATAACCCTTGTCCACAGAATCTTTAATTCTGTCAAATATTGAAGCATCCCTTTTAAAATGAACATAATCGGCAGGTGTTGGTATGTAATATACTTTTTTGCCTGACCTTGTTGTATAAGTAGCATAATTTGTAAATTCTGCACTTGGATATGACTGATAAATTGCATCAAAATAATATTCAGCCATTAAAAATTGCTCATCTGTTGCACCATAGTGAGGAAATTCAAAAAATTCCTCATTATACCCAAGCTTATGACAAGCCTCCTTTGCCGCTGCCATTCGTCTTGACTGTTCATTAAAATTGTAGGGAGTATTTTCTCCCCATTCATAGCCTACGGCACTTTCCTCATTACAATACTGGTGAGTATAGCCATGGAGTCCCAAATGTCCATTGTGATCCACCATATAATCAAGAACATAAAGGAAATATGAATTATAAAGGTTATAGTCCTTTGACACATCATTCCAATAGTTTGCCGCAGGATAAGAATAAACAGGAATCCATGCTATATAATATTCCTGATTTCTGCAATACAAATACTCTGCCGTATATTTCAGCTTTTCAAGCATATCAACAGTATAATTTCCCTTTTCTCCTGGCTTTAAACCGTCTGCTGCAATATCCTCAAGCCTTAAATAAGCCTCTTTATTGCCTGTACCGTCATAAGTATAAAGCTCTTTATCATTACATTCCTCCTTTAATATTTCAGCACTGTTAGCTTCAATATTAACAATAACCTCATAACCAAAGGGCTCTGTAATGTTATAAAGTGAAATATATTCCATATTGTCATATATAAATATAAGAGGACGATTGCTTGTTACTTCACCGCTGACAAAATAATTTTTGCCTTCAACAGAAATATTGTAGCCTCTTGCAACACTGTTAAGTTTGCCTCCCATAAGTTTAACACCCCGGGCAAGAGGTACGGAAAGCCTGCCATTGCAAAACATTGTATCCGATGTTTCACCTAACGGAAATTTGATACTTACTCCCGCATTAACAATTGTGTAGCTTATTTCAGGTTCACTGTATTCAGTGTAGCACGTATCGGCAAATACAGAAGATGCCATAGTAATAAGTGCAATTAAAAGTACTGATATTTTTCTCATTTCTAATTCCTTCTTTTTTATGTAATTAATAGCCATTATACAATAAATTGAAGTATTGTTCAAGTAAATTAATATTTATTTCACCAAAGGTGAAATAAATATTAATTTTAATTCAAAGGCATTTTGCCATGCTTTTGCAGCACGGACATAAATAGTCATTTACAGAGTAACTGATTTAATATATCCACACCCTGCTTCCACTCTCAATATTTTCAAAAAACCACTTAGCATTTTCAACACTCATTCTCACACAGCCGCTTGAACGCCTCTTGCCAAGTACACCGTCTGTAACCTCCTTATTCTTATCCATAGCAACGGAGTGGAAAAGATAACTGCCGTCAAACCTTACCCAATACATAGCACCGCTATTAAGTCTTTCGGAATAAAACCACTCTCCCCTATCCTGTATTTCAAACACACCTCTCTCTGTAGGTGTTACATTTTTGCCGGTAGCACACAAAATTCTTTTTTCTAAATTCCAGTTTCCTTTTTCTCCAATTAACACATAAACAGTCTGTCTGTCAATATCAACCCACACAAAATGCTTTGTTTTGCTTACAAAAGCCATATTTGCATAATCTGTAATTACATCATCGGAAAGCACTGCAGTATTGGTACTTCTGTCAGGCGGAATATTAAGACTAACAGCCTTTACCCAGCCGAGTCTGTTTTTGTACCTTATATAATACCATTCTCCGCCTCTGTCTTTAAGCAATTCAACCTTTGAACCTGACATAATAAGGTTTACCGCATTTCCTCCTACATCATCATACATTACCGCACCATTTGGCACAGTGGCAAAAACAGCAGAGGGTCTTATAACAGAGGGAATTGTGTTTGCATCTGCTGCCTCCCTTTTAATAAAAAACATAATTGAAAATACAACAACTAAACCAAAGCCCAATAAAACAAATTTTTTCTTCACAAAATCACCTCTTGTTAAAGAGTATGACAAAATCAAAATTTTTTATTCTAAAATTAATATAAATCTTGAATTATTTTTATTTTAGTGTAAAATGATATTAAGATATACTTTTAAAGAGGGAAATTTTATGATAAAAACCGATATTTTAATTATTGGCTCAGGGATAGGTGCTTTAAGCGTTGCCTCCGAGCTTTGCAAATATAAAAGAAAAATTACAATTATAACAAAGGGGCTTCGCAAAGCATGTAATTCCTCCCTGGCACAGGGCGGCATTTCAGTCGCTTTATCAGATAATGACAACTATCACCTTCACTACGAAGATACTATGATCGCAGGCTGCAATCTTAATGACCCTGATGCCGTTACAAAGCTTGTATCAACTGCACCTCAGGTTATACTCGACTTTATAAAAACAGGTATGGTATTTGACAAGGACGGAGAGGGAAATCTCGCTTTTGGCAGAGAGGGTGCCCACAGAATTAACAGAATAATACATGCAGGCGGCGACAGGACAGGCTTAAGGGTAGTGGAACAGCTTTTAAGAAATGTGACTACAGATGTAAATATTGTGCAGAATGAAATGGCCCTTGAACTAAGAGTTAAGGACGGAAAATGCAGTGGTGCCATTACAAGAAACACAAAAACAAATGAAGTATCATATTATCAGGCTGACTACACCATACTTGCAACAGGAGGTGTCGGACAGCTTTACCCTTCCACATCAAACGATGTAACCATTACGGGCGATGGTATGGCTATGGCATACAGAGCAGGCTGTAAATTAAAAAATCTGGAGTTTATACAGTTCCACCCAACCATGCTTACTATAGAAGGCAAGGCTTACGGACTTGTATCAGAGGCAGTAAGAGGTGCAGGGGGAATACTTGTAAATGACAAGGGCGAGAAAATAATGGAGGGTGTTCATCCTCAAAAGGATCTTGCTCCAAGAGATGTTGTTTCAAGAGAAGTATATGCACACTATTTAAAGGGTGAAAAAATTTATCTTGATACATCAGCCATTGACAATTTCAGAGAAAGATTCCCAACCGTAACCGAAATATGTGAAGAACACGGTGTAAATGTAGACGACAAAATGATACCCGTTGCTCCCGGAGCTCATTTCCATATGGGCGGTGTTGAAGCAACTTTCGAGGGTATTACAAATATTGAGGGGTTACTTGCTGTAGGTGAGGTTGCCTGCACAGGTGTCCACGGTGCAAACAGACTTGCAAGCAATTCACTTCTTGAAGGACTTGTATTTGGTAAGCTCCTTGCCGATTATATTGTTAAAACACCAAGAACAGCCCCTGAATTTGCTGATGAAATCCCAAGCCTTACATTAGATAAGCCTCTCCCCACAAAGAAGGAAATACAAAAGCAAATGATGGATTTTGTGGGAATTGTAAGACATACAGGCAAAATACATACAATAATTGATTGGTTTGAAAAATTTGTGCCTGATAAAACCTTTGGAAAACTAAATATTCTTAATACAAATAATGAAAAACTTGAAATATATAATATGCTGACAGCAGGCTGGCTTATTGCAAAGGCAGCTGAAGAAAGAAAAGAGAGTATAGGTGCTCATTATATTGTTGAGGACTGATAGCATTCCTATTAATTTTTAAATTATATATGAAAATATCCACCCGCTGTGCGGGTGGATATTTTGCATTCTTATACTTCATTATAACTTACGTTTACGGAATATATATTTACATTGTCTTTTTCTGAATAAATATATAAACTATCTACTCTTCCGGTATATTCAACACTGCCGACAGAAAGCTCCTTGCCTGCTGCAATAGTGCCTAATACAGTACCGTCCTCCTTAACAACGGTAAGACTTCTTGAATCATCATTAGATGCAGCAGCAATACTTATTGTACAATCTCTTGTCACATCAATCTTAACCGCTCTGTAATCGGTATTTCCCTTTCCTCTTAAAGACAAGCAGTAATCATATTTTACACCATCCAATGTTCTGGCATTTTCCTTTACCTGAACAGGATTGATACTGTTTGCTAAAATAGTGAGGTCGCCAAATGTTGTATTTGATGTAATTGTTCCAAGGCTGTTTAATTCATCATCACTGAAATTCCATGTTTTGGCTTCAGCACTTGTGCTTATCATAACGCATTTACAGCCTAACCATGTAGGTGTTGCATAACCTGAACTGCCTTCATAGAAATATAAAACCAAATCAGAACTGCAACCTACAAAAGCATTGCCTTCCTCTTCAAGATTATTAGGTTCGTCACCTTCAAAATAAACCTTTTTAAGATTCTTACAATTTCTGAAATTATCTCCGTACATATTTGTTACACTTGCAGGTATAATTATTTCACTGATTGCAGTGTTTGAAAATGTATACTCACACATATATTTAAGCCGGGAATCTTCTTCAAATGTAACATTTTCAAGAGAAGTTGCATCCTGAAAAGCATGTGAATCAATTTCAATTACTGTATTTGGAATAAATGCAGACTTTAAATTTACACATTTTTCAAAAGCATACATACCTATATACTCAACACCATTTTCTATTGTTACACTTCCAATTCTTTCCCATTCTGCAAAAGCGTCTGTATCAACACCTGTAATATCAGTACCATCAATATTACTTGGTATAATTACATCCTGAGGATTTTGAAGTATACCATCTGAGTATACAGGTTCAACATAATCTATGTATCCTGTAATTCTTCCTGTACCTTTATTTACAATAAGACCGTAATCACTTGTTCTCATACTTATCATCAAACATGTTTTACCTATCCATTCAGGATTTGAATAGCCTGTTTTACCCTCATAATAGTAAAGCACCAAATAAGAACTGCAATTAGAAAAAGCATTTTCATCTTCTTCGAGATTCTGAGGTGCATTACCCTCAAAATAAACTCTTTCCAAATACTTACAGTTTCTAAATGCCTTTTCATGTATATTGGTTACACTTTCAGGTATGGTAATTTCCTCTAAACCACAGCTTGCAAATGCCATCCAACTAATTACAGCTAAATTTGAATTTTCTTCAAATTCAACTTTTTCAAGATAACTTGCACCATAAAAGGCATACTCATCAATATAAGTTACAGTATTTGGTATAAATAATGTTTCAAGATTAACGCAATCCTGAAAAGCTGAAACACCAATATATTCAACACCATTCTCTATTGTTACACTTCCAAGTCTTTCCCAACCAATAAATGCCTCTTCATCAACACCTATAATTTCAATACCATCAATATTATTTGGTATAATTAAATCCTGAGGATTTTGAAGTCTATTGCCTGAATATACAGGCTCAACATTATCAATATATCCTGTGATTTTACCTGTACTTTCATCTACAATAAGGCGGTAATCACTTGTGCTTATCATCTCACATTTAAAATAGCCTAACCAGTAAGGTGTTGTAAATCCGGTCTTTCCTTCATAATAGTATATGGTCAAAATATCTTCAAGATAGCCTGCAAAAGCAGAAGAATCAATGTTTTCGGGAGCATCTCCTTCAAAAATGCACTCATTCAAGCCTTCACAGCTTTTAAAAGCACACTTTCCGACTGTTGTAACACTTGCAGGTATTCTTATTGACTGTAAGTCACAATATGCAAATGCCAATTCACCTATTGTTGTTAAGTTTGAGTTTTCTGCAAAATACACATGACTAACCATTCCTTCTGAATAAAAAGCTTTGTACTTTATTTCAGTAACAGTGGACGGAATATATACTGTACCAATGTCACAATACTTAAAAGCTTCAGTTTCTATTGTCTGTATACCCTCTTCAATAACAATTGTTTCAAAACGACCTTCTCTAATAAAAGCGCCCTCGCCTATACCAAGTACAGCTATACCATTAATTTCTGATGGTATTACAATATCGGTATTGTCATTGCCATCATCATAATAACCTGTTATCATTTGAGTATTTTCATTAAAATAAAAGCAGCCGTAAACTATGTCATCAGCATGATTATCCTCATCATCTGATTCAGTCTGTTCCTCTTCAATGGCTTCACTTTCTGCAGCAACTTCACTTCCTAAAGATATTTCAGTATCTGCGGCAAGTACAGGCAAATTAGCACTTACCAATGCCATTACAACAGTCAATAAAGAAGCTGCCAATCTTTTGTTAAATTTCATTTTAACATTCCCCCTTTTAATAGTATATAAAAATAGTTATTTGTATTTAGTTTCTCAATATATTAACGGCTGCAAATTCACAGAGTATTAAATACACTTTATGTCGATGTACATTTAAGAAACTTAGATACAATTTTATTTTAACAACTATTTGAGCATATTTCAACACCGATTATTCTACAAATTGTGACAAATATTTAGATGCTATGCAGTAAACAGATAAAAAAGTCAAACAAGAATGCAAATAAAGCTGCAATCTTATTTGACTTTACTATTAATATCAAATACAGTTCAGAAAATATTACAGAAAAATCTTTTAGCAAAACCTTTCCGCCTGATTTATCTAATTATACATCAAATTCATATAAAATTTGTCACTATCCAAATTTTTATGTTTTTTTATCATACCAAAGGGAGTATCATTCCCCATTACTGTTACTTCTATTTCATTAACTCCAAGAAAATTGCAAACTGAATTTAAAAGCAATTCCCTATCTCCATAATCAGAATACATTACTTCCTCTGCCTTATCGGAAACAACAGCATAAGCATTATTATACAAAAACACCTTTCCTCCAAGAGAATTATACATATCAAGCTGTGTTTTCCAGTATTTCTCTCCTCTTACTATGTCCCCCTTATAAATCTCCATAAGTTTCGGAATATCATTGCAGCAAGCCTCTTTAATTTTTCCGCACCTGCCTTTTGCCTTATAAATCTCCCTACTTACATAAAAGCAGGTTTCATAGCCTAAGCCTTTATAAAAATCAAACAAAGGCTTATTTGCAGGAATAAGTATCGAGGCAGCTCTGCCCTTTTCAGCGTCAATTTCAAAGGATTTTTTCAAAAGCTCACTCATAAGCCCCTGTTTTCTGTACATTGGATCAGTTGCCGCACCGTAAATATAAGTAACCTCTCCTATACCATTCATATAATAGGGCATCATCTGTGCCATAGATACAATAGTGTCTTTCTTAATAAATACCAAAGTATTTTTATAATCAAATATGTTTTCAAAAAAATAATTATTAAAATCAGGTTCTTCAGGAAATGCCATATCCCAAAGTTCTCTTATTTCATTAACTTCATCTTTGTATGCAAATCTTATCATTTTAATTTACCAATATAATTAAGAGCAAGAAACTCAGGATAATAGGACTCCTTAGCCTTCCTTAAGCCCTCAATACCCAAATCCTCTTCCCTGTCAACATACTTTACGTCTTTGCACTGATTTATAACAAATTGCTGATTAATAACCTGATAAGCTCCGTTTATATTTTTGTCGGCCTTTTCAATATGGACAATCATTGTATCGTCAAAGGACTTTGAACCAAGAGTAACACCTGCAATTTTGCCGTCTACCCTTAATATTCCGCCTACAATACCAAGCTCTTTATAATTTTTAAGGGCTGTTGATGCTGCACAAAGTTCACCTAAAAACTCATTATCCTCCTCGCACCAATCAAGCTGATAAGAGAAAAACTCCCTTATGTTCTCATCATTTAAAGGCTCATAGCTCCAACGTCCGTCATATTCCTTATAAAACCTGTTGACATGGTTTTTCTTTTTGTGAAGCTTTTTACCTGAAAGAGAAGCAAGCTTTTCGACAAGGTAAATATAGTCTGCATTATCCCTACATTCTTCAAATTCAAATTTACCCGGATAATGCTTTTCAACTCTTTCCTTTTGCTTTGGATATACTGACATAAATGCCCAAGGTTTTCCCTGTTTTTCAGTATATTCAAAAAGCATCTCCATTGCCTTTTTGAAATCACCTTCACCCTCCGGCACAAAATAATATTCAGTATTATCATTGCCGTCACTTTTGACAAATAAAAAATCATCAGCAACGGCAAACTGTGTATTATAGTGCTTTGACCATATAAATAAATCAGTAAAGCAATATTCACACAAAAAATTATTTTCTTTCTTTAGATATTTTTCTATAATTCCCTTATCCTCTATTTCAATGGATTTAAAATCCAACATTTATAATACCCTCATTCCTCTAAGATTTTTCACATATTATTTTACAACATTTTTTTCAATTCGTCAATTTCATCTATTACAGTGTCAATTCCCGTAAGCCAAAATTCCTTGCTGTATATATCAATACCTGCAATCTCAGCCACATCAGCAAGAGCCATTGTACTTGATGAAGCAAGGAATTTATCATACAGTGGCAGAAAATCACTGCCCATTTTTCTATAAAGACTGTAAAGTCCTTTTGAAAGAAGGGCACCAAAAGCATAAGGAAAATTATAATAATTAAAATCAGCATCATAATAGTGAGGCTTACAAACCCACATATATTTATGAAGACAGTTTTCATCAAGTCCCTTGCCGTAAGCCTTTTTTTGTGCATCAAGCATTAAATTATTAAGCTCCTCACTTGACAATGTGCCCTCCTTCCTTGCCCTGAAAACAGAATCCTCAAACAAAAATCTGGAATATATATCAACTATGCACTGTGTCAAGCCCATAATGTCATTTTCAAGTATAATTATTTTTTCATTGTCTGATGCAGATTTAAGGGCTTCATTTACAACTATGCTTTCACAGAATGTTGATGCTGTTTCTGCAATGGGCATAGGATAAAAACTGTTAATTTCAGACAAATGAAAAAGCCTTGTATTGTGAAAAGCATGACCAAGCTCGTGAGCAATAGTTATAACATCATCAAAAGCACCGCCAAAATTGGCAAGTATTCTGCTTTCACCAATGGAATGTATTGTTTCACAATAGGCTCCGCCGACTTTACCTTTTTTAGGCATAAGGTCAAGCCAGCACTTGTCAAAGGCATTCTTTGCAAAATCCCCCAAATCCTTGCTGAAGCCATAAAAGCACTTTAATACAAAGTCCCTTGCCTCCTCAACCCTATAGCTTTTTTCACTTTCTCCAACAGGGGCAAAAAGGTCATAAAAAGGCAGGGCACCTTTATGACCCAATGCTTTAGCCTTTATCAGATAATACTCCTGTAAATCATCAAGTTTTTCATCAATGGCAGAAAACATTGCCCCAAGAATTTTATCATCAATTCTTGAATCCGACAATGTCATATCAAGAGGAGATTTATATTTTCTCATTTCCGCAATATTTATAACTTCACCTTTAATGCCATTCATACAAAAGGCTGCAGGCTGCTCAATTTTGCCATAAGCTTTTATTTCTGCCTCGTAAGCATTTTTTCTCACCTCTGCCGATTTATCATAGGCAAGATTTCTTGCCGATGAAAGAGGTATTTCCTCATTGTTGTAGTTTACCGTAAGTGTTGATGAAAGCTGATTCCACTGCTTTTCCCATAAAAGTGAGCCTGTATTTTTCATTTTGGAAATTACAGCCTCCTCCTTAGGCGAAAGAGTGTGATTTCCCTTAGCCTTTATTTCACTTAAATAAAAGCTGTGTGCCTTTAAAATATCACTCGAATTTATAACTTTCTCAATATTATTAATATCTTTTACATAATCCACAATTGCTGTGTCCTGATATGATGTTTCAGCCTGTGCATTTTCAAGGGCATCTATAGCTTTTGCCACAGCTTCATTGGTAGTATCCGTGCTTTGTACAAGGTTTGCATACATTATAAGTCTGTCATATGACATAACTTCATTTTTAAGCTCAATGTATTTTTCAAGCTTTTCCTTTGCATTTTCAATATTTTTAAAATTTTCACTGCACCACCTATTAAGTTCTGTTATAAGTTTTTTGTACTTTTCAAAATCACTTTTAAATTCCTCTGATGTTACTGATGTATATATATTGTCTAAATTCCAATCTGTTATCATTATTTTTCCTCCTAATTTCAAACACTTAAAAAGATTTTACCACTTTTCTGTTATTTATACTAGCATTATTTTAAAATATAGTTTATAATATATATGGAATCGCTGAATAATTAATCTTTCACAGCTTTGGCTAATATTTCCCACTGCTGCGTCAAAAACTCTTGACAAAGGCATTCAGACTGTGCCTGCGAGCTTTTTCCTTGCATTGAAAAATATTACCTCAAACCTATTTTAGTGAATTAATCAGCGATTCCTCAGGGATTAATTCAAATAAAGAGAAGGGATGTGTATATATGCTCACAACAGTAAATATGATGGAAATGCAGTTAATTATCACCGCTTCACACGGTGACCCTCACACAGTGCTTGGTATGCACGAAACAGTAATTGATGACAAGCCATGCTTAGTAGTAAGAGCCTTTATCCCACAGGCTAAGTCTATAACCGTAATTGATGACAAAAAGCCCGAGAAAACATTTGAAATGGAAAAAATCCATATGGACGGCTTTTTTGAGTGTGTAATCAAAACAAGGAAGAATTGGTTTAAATATCAGCTCCAAATTGAGGACTATAACGGCAGCTGCTGGACTACCTATGACCCTTATTCATTTGCTCCCGGCATAGGTGAACAGGATATTTACCTTTTCAATCAGGGTACCCATTACCAAATTTATGAAAAGCTTGGTGCTAACCCTACCACTATTGACGGTGTAAAAGGTGTACTTTTTGGCGTTTGGGCACCTAATGCAAAGAGAGTAAGCGTTATTGGCGAATTTAATAACTGGGACGGCAGAAGAAATGCAATGCGTCTTTTGTCAGGTTCAGGTATTTGGGAAATTTTCATTCCCGGCTTACAAGACTGTGATAAATACAAATTTGAAATTAAGACAAGCTCCGGTGACTTGATTCAGAAATCCGACCCTTACGGCAAGTTTAACGAATTAAGACCAAGCACCACCTCACTTGTATATGATATTAACAATCATAAATGGAAGGACAGCAAATGGTATAAGGAGCTTGACAAAAAGGACAAATATAATGTACCTATGAATATATATGAGGTACACTTAGGCTCATGGAAGAGAGTTGAAAGTGAAGAAAACCGCTTTTTAAGCTATCTTGAGTTATCAGAGGAGCTTATACCTTATGTTAAGGAAATGGGTTATACCCACATTGAAATACTTCCAATTGAGGAACACCCATTTGACGGCAGCTGGGGCTATCAGGTAACAGGATACTATGCACCAACAAGCCGCTATGGCAATCCTGATGAATTTATGACCTTTGTTGACAGATGCCATCAGGCAGGCATAGGTGTTATACTTGACTGGGTTCCTGCTCATTTTCCAAAGGATGCTCATGGGCTTGCCAAATTTGACGGCACGGCATTATATGAGCATCAGGATCCTAAGCAGGGTGAGCACCCTGAATGGGGCACACTTATATTTAACTATGGCAGAAATGAAGTTAAAAACTTCCTCATTGCAAATGCCTTATATTGGATTGAAAAATTCCACATTGACGGCTTAAGAGTTGACGCCGTTGCCTCAATGCTTTACCTTGACTACTGCAAGAATGAAGGCGAGTGGATAGCCAATGAATATGGCGGCAGAGAAAACCTTGATGCAGTTGAATTTATGAAACATATGAATTCAGTAATTACAGGCAAGCACCCTAATGTTCATATGATTGCCGAGGAATCAACTTCATGGCCCGGTGTTACAACTCCTGCACAAGATGACGGCTTAGGCTTTACATTAAAGTGGAATATGGGATGGATGAATGACTTCCTTGAATATGTGGAGCTTGATCCTATTTATAAGAAATATCATCATTATAATATGACATTTGCATCTACATACGCTTACAGCGAGAAATTTGTACTTGTATTAAGCCACGATGAGGTTGTCCACGGCAAGAAGTCTATGCTTGATAAAATGCCCGGTGATCTTTGGCAGAAGTTTGCAAATCTTAGAGCAGCCTATGGCTTTGCTATGGCACACCCGGGTAAAAAACTTCTCTTTATGGGCGGCGAGTTTGGTCAGTTTATTGAATGGAACGAAAAAAGACCTCTTGACTGGTTCCTCCTTGAATATGACCACCATCAGCAGATGCTTGACTTTGTTAAGGAGTTAAATCACCTTTACCTTGATAATAATGCTTTCTGGGAAAAGGACTATGACGGCTTTGGTTTTGAATGGATTGATGCCGATGATAAGGACAGAAGTATTTACTCATTTATAAGACGTGGTGAAACCAAGGAAGATACATTAATTATTATATGCAACTTCACTCCTAATGCCGACGAAGAATTTAGAGTTGCAGTACCTTTCGAGGGTACTTGGAAAGAAATTTTAAATAGTGATGATACTCGTTTCGGCGGCAGCGGTGTTGTAAATACTATACCTGCTAAGTCTGAAAAGATTGAGTGTAATCATAGAGAGAATAGCATCGGTTTAAGACTTGCTCCTCTTTCTGTTACAATTTTAAAGTGTGTTGACTGATAAATGTATATTTTAAGGGTGTCCGACGGACACCCTTTTTATTTATGATTAAATATAAATTAGAGTTTAACTTAGGTTCTTGCCTAAATGGCAAGGTTCTCACGTTTGTTTAGCACGGCTATACATATTAATTTATAGAGTAACTAATCTGCTAAATTTTAATTTAAATATTCCATCATAAATTCCCTCTGCTCCACAATTTCATCAATCTTATTTTTAACTCCCGTAGGCAGAAAACTTTTAGACCGTTTAAAAAATTCCTCCATAGCACTTACAAATCGGTGCGGATACATAAGCACTACTCTCAGCACCTCATAATCGGCATCCGGAATTGTGGTATATCTTGAATACTTATTAAGGACTTCATCAAGGGACATATACTGCAAATTGTTTTTGCTGCTGTAATAGCAGTTTTTCCTCACATAACGCCTTATAAAAAAGGCAATATCCTCTATATAGTTAAGATATTTCATATTATCCCAGTCAATTATATATGTTCTGCCCTTTTTATATATTATATTGCCTTCTTTTAATCCACAATGACAATAAGTAGAGTTTTTGCCGTAATTAAGGGAATCAAGTTTTTCGGTAATTTCAATACATTCCTCCGCAATTTGTCTGAAAGTCTTTATTTTTTCCTTATCCCAATACTGACTTCCCTTCTGATTTATAAGTTTAATTATTCTTTCAAGAGATTTTGCCTTACTGCGATACATTGAAATGGTTGCATTGTTATTACCGGCAGCAGAAAGCATTTCCTCACTCATAAGCCTTAATCCTTTATGTAACCTGCCAATATCACTAAGAGCAATGCTTACCTGTGTATTATTACCAAAATCCAGCTCATTGGCACCAAAATATCTGGTTACAACATATATCTTACCATCTTCCTCATAATAAGGAAGGTTTTGACTTGTAACAGCATAAGTATCTATATTATGAATGCCATAGTCAAAAAGA
The DNA here is from genome assembly GCA_048359195.1 of Candidatus Gallispira sp. Taxonomy (GTDB): domain Bacteria; phylum Bacillota; class Clostridia; order Lachnospirales; family CAG-274; genus Gallispira. The sequence continues at coordinate 26,401 of DBGCRA010000026.1, read as the reverse complement.
CATTCTTTAACTCTGTGTATTTCATTTATTTTGCTTGGCTTTGGTCTTGCAACAGAAAGAGAATAAGCTCCGTTGCTGCAATTAAGTACATAGTAATAGCGGCATTTATAAACATTAATAGGGTTAATATTAAATTTTTTGCTTATTTCAACTATATTTTCATACAAAAAAATCACCTTCCCAGCAGAATTTTTATCCGCACACACTTTATTTTATGTATGAAAGGTGATTTATATGATTTTATTTAAGGAAACACTAATTAATTATATCCTGTATTTTTTCAAGAGTTTCATCCATATTAAGATTACTCACATCAATTATAACATCGGCGCACTTATTATATGTAGGCTCTCTTTCTGCCATAAGCTTGGCAATTTTATCCTCTTTATTATCTCCGGCAAGGAGTGGTCTGGTATTATCAAACCTTAAATTATAAGCAATCTGCTTAGGACTTGACTTCAAATAAATAATAATGCCGCCTTTTTTAAGATTGACAACATTTTCGTCATTTTTAATAACTCCTCCGCCGGTTGCAATTATTTTACTCTTAGGATGAGCAAAACGCTTGCAAAGCTCTTTTTCAAGTTCTCTGAAATATGGCTCACCCTTTGTTTTGAAAATATCATTAATTGACATACCTTCTTTATTTTCAATAAAGTTATCCATATCTATAAATTCTCTCTTTAATGTTATGGACAGCTTTTTACCGATACTTGTTTTTCCGCTTCCCATAAATCCAATAAGAACAATATTTTTTTCCATTTAACAACTCTCCCTGAAATACTTACTTAATTTTTTGCAAAGCTCTTCCTGAATATCTTTGTCATATTTTTCATCAAACCATATTTCCTCTGCAGCAACTGCCTGATAAACAAGCATACTAAAGCCGTTAAGAGTTTTAATTCCTTCTTCCTTTGCATCCTTTAAAAGCTGTGTTTCCCAAGGTGTATAAATTGCATCAAATACAAATTCCACACCCTTTTCATTATAAAAGCTCTTATCCTCAACAGGGCTTAAACCAATTTTATCACCAAAACCCAGTGTAGTGGCATTTATAATAATGTCACAATTGTCAATTTCATTTATTTCACTCATTGCCACAAATTTAATTTCACAGTCATAATAAGCTGAAATATTTTTAGCAAGTCTTTTAGCCTTATCAACAGTTCTGTTAGCAATTATAAGTTTTTTACAGCCTTCATCACAAGCCATAACAGCACAGGCATTTGCAGCCCCGCCTGCACCAAGCAAAAGTACGGTTTTATCTTTAATATCATAGCCGGCATTTTTAATAGCATAGCCTACACCAATTACATCGGTATTATAGCCAACATACCCATCCTCTGTATATTTAAGTGTATTTACTGCACCAATAGCTCTTGCCCTCTTGTCAATATCGCATAATAAATCCATAACAGCAACCTTATGGGGTACAGTTACGTTAATTCCCTTAATGCCAAGGCAATAAGCACCCTTAATTGCTCCCTGAACACAGTCAGGCTGAACCTCCATAGCAGTATAAATAAAATCCCTGCCTGTTACTCCTGCCATTGTATTATGTATAACAGGGCTAAAGCTGTGCTTAACAGGACAACCTATAACCGTAAATACTGAAGTAGTTCCCTTTACTCTGCTGAATATATCACTCATTTTTTAGCCTCACTTTTAAGATAAAATTTTAATACTATTTTTTCAAAGGGTCTTTTAGGGGCAGTAATAAGCTCATCCTTAGGGCTAACTTGCTTAACAAGCACTGAATAAGCCCCGACTTTGTTTCCGCACCACACATCGGTAAAAATCTGATCTCCAACTATCATAGTTTTTTCGGGCACAGATCCCACTTTATCCATTATTTTCATAAAACCCTTGGTCCCGGGCTTTTTAGCCTTAAAAACATAAGGAATACCTACAGGCATACAAAAGGTTTTACTTCTGATTTCCTTGCTGTTTGAAAGAACACCCATCTTAATACCCCCGTTCTTAAGTACATTAAAATAACTGACAAGTTTTTCATCAGGCACCTTTATCCAGTATGGTACAAGAGTATTGTCTATATCAAATATTATTGTATCAATTCCCAAATTATTAAGCTTTTTTACAGTTATTTCATAAACCGACGGAAGATATTCCTTAGGATACAGAAATTTAAACACTTAAATCACCTCGTATATAGAGTACAACAAAATTTAATTTTTGTAAATATGTTTCTGCATAAAAATAACCTGTCATTTATACTTGACAGGCTATTTTTATCTACAGCAAATTTAGGTTTATTGCTGTTAGCTGTACATATTCCTTTCCATTGACAGATAAACTGCCTCATAAAATTAAAATAATGTCCCCCCTACATACAGCCATCATGTAAGAAGCAGCTCTTATTGTTTACTTCTTATATATATTATAGTTTGTATGTTATAACTATGCAAGACAAATATTTAACAAACTTAAATATATTTTTTTGGTAATTATGACGAATTTACACTTTTTATAAAATAAAAAAAGGATATTTAAAATTTTTTAATTTAAAATATCCTTTAAAAATATTAATTTTATTTATTTTTTTCTTGCTCTCTTTTTCTTATTTTCCTTGCTTATAGTTACAATTTCACTGGCAAAAGCAAACGCTTCGTCCATTGTGTCAAAAAATCTCTCCTTACCCATTCTCTTTTCACAGCCGTACTTTTTAAGTACCTTTAAAGGCTGTGGCTGCAATTCTGCATAAAGCACCAGTATATGATGAGTCTTCGCATACTCAATAACATATTTAAGAGAATCAAGAGAGGTAGCATCAATAGTTGGCACATTTTTCATTCTGAGAATAAGGACATCACTTTTAATATTCATTTTTTTCATAGTGTCCATAAATCTTGTAGATGCACCAAAGAACATAGGTCCTGCAAGCTCGTATACCATAATTTCATTGTTAATATACTTATATGTATCGTTTTCATGCTCCTTTGAAACAGTATTAATATTAAAGTTTTCTGACATTTTCTTCATAAAGAGGAACATAGCAAGGACCATACCGATTTCAATTGCAACAACAAGGTCAAATACTACAGTAAGGACAAATGTAAGAATAAGAATCGACAAATCACTCTTTGTTGTCTTTGCAATTTCTGCAAACTCCTTAAACTCGCACATATTCCAACTTACTACAATAAGTATACCTGCAAGAGTAGGCATAGGAATAAGCTTTGCAAGGGGCATAGCAACAAGCATAATAACAAGGAGCACAACTGCGTGAACCATACCTGCAACAGGAGTTCTGCCGCCGTTTCTGATATTTGCTGCGGTTCTTGCAATAGCACCTGTAGCCGGAAGTCCGCCGAACAGTGCAGACCCAATATTTGCAATACCCTGAGCAATTAATTCCTGATTTGAATTATGCTTGTCACCTGTCATACCGTCAGCTACAACTGCAGATAAAAGTGACTCAATACCCGCAAGAATTGCAATAGTAAGAGCAGGCTGAATAAGAGCCATAACATCAACGCCTTCAAGACTTGGAATATGAGGCATAGGAATTGAGCCCTTTAAGTCAGAAAATTTAGAGCCTATTGTCTGCACTGATGCTGCCATACCGTTTTTCTGAAGTATATAGACAACAGCAGTTGTAACTATAAGCGCAATAAGGGAACCGGGGATTTTCTTATTAATCTTTCCCCAAAGAACACTTATAACAATACTTGCAATACCAACACCTGTTGCAAAAATATCAATCTTATCCAAATTCTGAATATATGTTACCCACTTAGGTATAAACTCTGAACTTATTCCTGAAATATTCATACCTAAAAAATCATTAAGCTGTGTTGAAAAAAGAGTTACGGCAATACCTGTAGTAAAACCTACCGTAATCGGAAATGGTATAAACTTAATAACATCACCAAGCTTTAGTAAACCAAAAAGTACAAGAAATCCACCTGCCATTAATGTGGCAATAATAAGTCCGTCAACACCATATTGTTCAATTATGCCGCATATAATAACAACAAATGCAGCAGTAGGTCCACCAATTTGGACACGGCTGCCCCCTAAAAACGAAATAAGAAAACCTGCAACAATAGCAGTAATAAGACCAATTTCCGGACCCACACCTGACGAAATTGCAAGTGCAATTGAAAGAGGCAGGGCAACAACTGCCACAATAATACCTGATATAATATCCGTAACAAGATTCTTACCCTTTAAATCCTGAGGCGACTCTTTAATAATCTGAAATAATTTTGGAATAAACACTTTTTTTAATTTCCTTTCCCTTTTATTTGCTATATAATTAATTTTAAGATTTTTGTAATAATTAGTCAAGAGGAAAACGCTGAAAAAATGTAATAATTGTAAAATTTTTAGAGACTTCTTATCTGATAAATCAGCCTATGCCTATTATTATCACAAAAAAAATTCCCTCGGCTTATTAACCGAGGGATTTAATCAAATTTCAGCTACCATATTTTTAATTATTCTGCCGGCAGTAACGGCACATTCTCTAAAAAATCTTTCATAATTTACATCACTGCCTTCCTCTGCGTTATCTGAAATTGCCCTGATAATAACAAAAGGCACCTTATTAAGATAACAGGTATGGGCAATAGCTCCTCCCTCCATTTCACAGCAAAGAGGGTTAAAAAGATCAGCTATTCTTTCCTTAACGGCAGGGTCGGATACAAACTGGTCACCGCTTGCAATCCTGCCTACATAAACAGGAAAACCAATATCACTGACAACCTTTTTAGCTGTTTCTGCAAGGTCTTTATCGGCAGCAAACACACTTGTATCCATTCTTGAAATAAAGCCCGGTTCATCACCTAATGCAGAAGTATCAAAATCGTGCTGTACAGCATCACTTGAAATAACTATATCACCAATTTTAACACTTTTATCAATAGCACCTGCAACACCTACGTTAATAATTGCATCAACAGCGAAAAGGTCAATAAGTACCTGTGTACACAAGGCAGCATTAACCTTGCCTATGCCGGAACGCACAAGGACAATATTGTGTCCGCTGTTATTTAATGAACCCAGGTGAAAATCAAGTCCAAGGGCATTCTTTATTGTGACAACATTCATATCCTCAAGAATATTGGTGATTTCCTCTTCCATAGCCCCTATAATACCTATTGTCATAAATTTAACCTCCTGATTACTCAACAGTTACACTCTTTGCAAGGTTTCTTGGTTTATCGATATCCTCGCCCAAGCCTAATGCCATATAGTAGGCGAATAACTGCTGCGGAATATTGGCAAGCAATGATGTAAGCATCCAATGAGTTCTTGGAATATAAATAACATCATCCGCAACCTCTTCAATGCTTGTATTGCCCTTCATAGCAATGGCAAGAACCTTTGCACCTCTTGCCTTAACCTCCTGCATATTGCTCTTTGTCTTGTCAAATAAAGCCTCCTGAGTACATACGCCTACTACAAGAGTAGCCTTTTCAATAAGCGCAATAGGACCGTGCTTTAATTCACCTGCTGCATAAGGCTCTGAATGTAAGTAAGCAATTTCCTTAAGCTTTAATGAGCCTTCCATACCTACTACATAGTCAAGACCTCTGCCAATATAAAATACATTTTTAGAGCCGATATATTTATTTACAAACTTTCTTATAGCAGGCACAGCCTTTGTTAAAATATCGTTAATCTGAGATGGAAGTTTATCCATAGCGTCCTTAATTTCAGCAAATGTCTTTTCATCAATTTTACCAAGCTCCTGTGCAATGTGAAGTGTAATAAGATACATTGCAATTACCTGTGCAGAAAATGCCTTTGTTGATGCAACGGCAATTTCAAAGCCTGCAAGAGTATACAATACATCATCAGAATCTCTTGCAATAGAGCTGCCTACCGCATTAACAATACCAAGAACTCTTGCACCCTTAGATTTGGCAAGCTTTAATGCTGAATGAGTATCAGCAGTTTCGCCTGACTGAGAAATAACTATTACAAGAGTATGTTCATCAATAAGGGGCTCCTTATATCTGAATTCACTTGCAACATCTGAATTAACAGGAATTCTTACTATTCTTTCAAGAAGATACTTACCTATAAGACCTGCATAATAAGCAGTACCACAGGCAACAATATAAATCTGGTTAATATTTTCAAGTTCTTTTTTGCCAAGCTTAATACCGTCAAGCTCAATAGACTTGCCATCCTCAGAAAATCTCTGTGAAAGATTATCCTTAACAACCTTTGGCTGTTCATAAATTTCCTTTAACATAAAGTGGTCATAACCGTTCTTCTGTGCAGATTCAACATCCCACTTATATGTATAAACTTCTCTCTCTATTTCATTTCCTTCAATATCATAAATCTTAACCTCATCAGCCTTAACAAGAGCAAACTCCTTATCACCTAAAATGTAAGCATCCTTAGTATAATTAAGAATAGCGGGAATATCCGATGCAATAAAATTTTCCCCCTTACCTAAGCCAACAATAAGAGGAGATTCCTTTCTTGCAGCAATAAGCTGGTCAGGATAATCAGTACATAAAACACCTAAAGCATAAGAGCCTTCAATTCTTTCAAGAGTCTTTCTGACAGCCTCAAGAAGGTCATTGCCCTGCTTATAAAAATCATCAATAAGGTGAGCAACTGTTTCCGTATCGGTTTCAGAATGAAAAACATAGCCCTTCTTTTCAAGCTCAACCTTTAATTCCTGATAATTTTCAATAATACCGTTATGCACAACGGCAATCTTGTCGTCATTACTAAAGTGAGGGTGAGCATTTAAGTCAGACGGTGCACCGTGAGTTGCCCATCTTGTATGACCAATACCAACCTTGCCTGACACAGGCTCGTTAAGGAGCAAATTTCTTAAATTATCAACCTTGCCCTTAGTCTTTCTGATACCGATTTGATTATTATTTAAAACAGCTACACCGGCAGAATCATAGCCTCTGTATTCAAGGCTCTTTAAACCGCTTATAAGCACCGGCACAGCATTTTGTGTGCCAACATAGCCAACTATACCACACATAATTTATATCCTCCTTAATTTAAAAGGCTCTCAATAAGTTTAGCAAGTCTTTCAGCCTCCTGCTGAATAACCTTCTGGTCCCTGCCCTCAATCATTACTCTGACAATAGGCTCTGTACCTGATGGTCTTATAAGAACACGACCTTCGCCGCTGAACTTAGCCTCAAGCTTTTCAATTTCAGACTTAATGGTTTCATTTTTGATGTAGTCCTTTTTGCGCTTGTTATCAACCTTTGCATTAACAAGAGCCTGAGGAAGCACATCCATAATCTTCTTAGCCTCATCTAAAGTCTTACCTGTCTTTTTAAGAGTAGTAAGAAGCTGAATAGCAGTAACAATACCATCGCCTGTTGTGTTGTAATCAAAGAAAATAATATGACCTGACTGTTCACCGCCAAAGCAGTCGCCGTTTTCAAGAATATGCTCAAGAACATATCTGTCACCTACATTAGTCTTTTCAATCTTAATACCATTTTCCTTACCCATTATATGAAGACCTAAGTTACTCATAACAGTGGCAACAATAGTATCATTCTTAAGCTTTCCGCATTCCTTCATATAATTACCGCATATAGCCATAATTACATCACCGTCAACTAAATTGCCCTGACTGTCTACAGCAAGACATCTGTCACCGTCACCATCAAAGGCAATACCTAAATCACACTTATTCTTTACAACAAACTTTGAAAGACTTTCAATATGAGTTGAGCCGCAGTTTTTGTTAATATTGGTTCCGTCAGGCTCTCTGTGAATAGAGTAAACCTCTGCTCCAAGCTCTGTTAAGGCAACGGGAGCAGCCTTGTATGTAGCACCGTTTGCACAATCAATGGCAACCTTAATGCCGTCAAGTTTAATATCTGTTGTAGTTTGAACAAATTTTACATAATCATCAATAGCTTCTTTACAAACCGTCTTTGCTCCAACTCTGTCACCTTTAGGACGAGGAAGCTCCTCCCAAAGGTCAGTCATATAGCTCTCAATTTCAAGCTCAATATCATCCCTTAACTTAAAGCCCTGTGAATTAAAAAACTTTATACCGTTGTCCTGCACCGGATTGTGAGATGCACTTATAACAATACCCGCATCTGCATTGTAAGCTCTTACAAGGTGGGCAACAGCAGGAGTAGGTACAATACCAAGGCTCACTGCATGTGCACCAACTGAACAGATACCTGCAATAAGTGCAGACTCAAGCATATCACCTGAAATTCTTGTATCTATACCTACAATAATCTTTGCAGTATGGTTAGTATGCTTTGTAAGAACATAAGCGCCGGCTCTGCCCAATTTATATGCTAACTCAGGTGTAAGCTCTACATTGGCTACGCCTCTTACACCATCTGTACCAAAAAACTTACCCATTATTATTCCTCCTAAAACAATAATTACATAGTTATAATTAATAACATTATACCACTAATAAAAGTTTTGCACAATAGCAAATTAAGAATTGCGCTTTTTCAAAACAGATTTTTGGCATATTTTACCTAATAAAATTAACTTGTTTTTTCCGGCTTTGAATTTACAATATAAATACCTGCACACACAAGCACAAGTGCAATAATCACCCTTATATTAAATATATTCTCACCTAACATAAAACCTGAAAGAATAACACCAAAGCAGGGATTTAAAAAACAATATACCGAAATTTTTCCCACAGGGTTATACTTCAATAACTGTGCCCATATCGTAAAGGCACAGGAGGAAATAACCGCAAGATAAATAAGCATCATAACTTCCGGAATGCTTGGAAATGCAATTCTTCCCCCAAATATAAGACCCGTTACAGCCAAAACCAAGCCACCAAAAGTAAGCTGCCGGCCTGTTACCGTAACAGAGTCACTATTTCTTGTAACAAATTTTGTAATAACGGAACCTAATGCAAAACAAAAAGCAGCAATAAGTATAAAACCGTCACCTTTAAAAGTAAAGCTTAAATCAAGTCCTTTTTCAAAACAGCAGAAAACCACACCACAAAATCCCAAAAAACAGCCAATAAATTTTCTTCCGTTTATTTTATCGTCAACAAAGGCAAAGTGTGCCAGTATAACGGCAAAAAAATTGCCTATACTGTTTAAAATTGAGCCCTTAACTCCGCTTAAATATATAAGTGAGAGATAAAAAAATATGTATTCCACAGTAGTCTGAATAAGACCTAAAAGAACTATCCCCTTTATTTCACCTTTCTTGGGCACAACTATTTTTCGTTTGCTTATACAATCAAATATAATTACTATTATGCCTGCTATTACAAAACGTATGCCTGCAAAAACAAATTTTGTAGGTGCACTGCTTTCAGCTATATTAAAAAGATCATAGCCTATTTTAATTGCAGGAATTGCACTGCCCCATAATGCTGTTGCAATAATTGCACATATAAGAAGTGATATAGGTCTTTGAAAGAAGTTCTTATTTTCCATATTTTTTCTCCTTAAGTATTGTGTCGCTAACATTTTACAACAAAAATTTTAAATAGTCAATAAATTCCAAAGCCCCTGCCTAAAATGCATATACATTTTGGGCATACAAACAATAATTTACACCGGAGAAATATCCCCGGTGTAAACACTAATTATCCTATTATATTATAAATAACAACAGCAGCCTCAGCCCTTGTTGTATTGGCAAGCGGCATAAACTCGCCCTTATCGTTACCATTTAAAATATTTGACTTACAAAGCCTTACAACACTATCCACCGCATATGCTGAGATAGCATTTTCATCAGCAAAAGCAGTATACTGCGTATCCTCATTTAATTCAACATTAAATTTATCGGCATAGCGCTCTGCAATACAAGCCATATCCTGTCTTGTAATTTTATCATTTGGAGCAAAGCAATCTTCACTTACACCAAACACCACACCATTCTCATAAGCCCAGCTTACGGCATCATAATACCAACTGTCGTTACTTACATCACTGAAACTGCAATTATAATCTCCTCCTGCATTACTCATTCTGTAAAGCATAGCAACAAATTCAGCTCTTGTAACATTATCATTGGGTGCAAAAGTGCTTTCAGTCTTACCCTTTACTATTCCCAACTCATAAAGATAATTTACCGCATCATAAGCCCAGTGATTTTCATTTACATCATTAAAATTATTAACCTCGGCTTTATAAAGTTCAACTTCAACATCCTCTGTTGTTGCCTCAGTTTTTGCTTCTGTAGTAACCTCTGTTGTAGTTTCCGTAGTTGTTGTCTTAGATGAAGATGATCCGCCGCCACCTCCGCCTGATGATGAGCTGCTGTCTGATGACCAGTCTGAATTACCGGTATTATAGTCAATCTTAGTATAATCCTCAACATAAACAAATTCTACATTGTCACCTTCAGAAAGTGTATAGCTGTTGATTCCGACTTCAGGATATTCGCCGTTTACCTTATACATCCAACCACTGTTAGGACCCTTGTCAAATTCACCAAGAGTAGTTCCGTTGTAAGTTATTGATCTTATATAGCCTTCATCAATGCCTACACAGCTTACACCATTATTTTCAAACACCTTTCTGATAAGGTCAGCTACACCGGAACCCTGATCCATACTTATATTGCTTTCGCTGATCCATGTGCTGTCGCCTACAAGAGAAAAGCTTACTCTAATATCCTCATCTTCAACACTTCCTCCATTTGATGAGGTAGTTGATTCTGTTGATATTTCTGTTATATCTTCTGTTGATGCTTCAGTTACATTATCGGTAGTTATTTCCGTTAAATTTTCTGTAGTTGTTTCTGTTGTAGTTTCAGTTGTTTCCTCAAAAGTCTTTCCTATTGCTGCAACGTAACCCGAATCATTCTGATAGTATACTGTACCCTCACTGTCTGCTATCGGTGAATGTATACAGTAATTCATATAATCAGTTGTGTCAATTAACTTATTAACAGCAGTACCGTCATAAACCATTAAACTGCCTTCTGCATTGTTGCATGTAAAGTAAACATTTACATCACTGCCATTGACAGCAACCAAAGGTGATGACTGAACACTGCCTTCAAGCTCAACTGTGTAAATCTGATTTAAGTCTGTATCCAAAACGCTGAAATATCCCTTTGGATACATTCCGCCTGCACCTACATAAACCTTGCCGTCGTAAATTGCAGGAGTGCTTGTTGAAGCTGTTGCATTTTCATTTATAATGGCTGATTTTGATGCACCAAACTTACCATTATCAACCTCTACGGAATATATATATCCTAACTTATCGGTAAAGTAAAGTAATCCATTGTCATATACTACTGTTGAACGAATATCGGAATTTGCCTTAAATGTATCGCAAATATTTCCTTCAGCATCAATTAAATATAAGCTGCCGCCTTCACCGCCTACGGCAATATAATCACCTACAGCAACACAACCGCTCCAGTAAAAGCCGTTATAGCTGCCCTGTTCGCCTTCAACAGTCCATATATATTCACCGTTTTCAGCATTAAGGCAATAGTAATAACCCTTGCCGTCATATGTATTAACAGTACCTGAGTAAACCTTTCCATTGTTGCAATAAACAGGTGAAAGACCCTGACCATCACTGTCACCCATAGGTACAGTACTTGTCCAAAGCTTATTTAAATTGCTGTCAAGAGCCTCAATTTCACCCTTGCCAAGCTGAACAAACACCTTTCCTTCGCCGTATGAAATGAAATAAGTATAACCTATAGAGCTGTCAAGGTCAGCCTTTGCAATAATCTCACCGCTGTTTTTATCAAGTTTGTAAACAGTTGAACCTGTTACCGTGTAAACAGCATCATTTGCTATGGCAATACCGCTAAAGGCAGACCAGTCATCTTTAAGCTTTGTTACCCACTTAACAGAGGCATTTTCATTATTTGGAGTATCAGCATTTACAATACCGTTATTTGAGGTGTTTTTTCTGAATAATCCCCACTCAACGCCTTTATCAACAGCCTCTTCCGTAGTTGACTCTGTTGTAGTATCATCAGAAGTATTTTCCTTATCAAGAACAATATCCAATGTGACTCCCGCACCGCTTACAACAAAATCACCTGTTTTTGTAATATAGCCTTCAGCACTTGCATTATAGCTGTATTTACCGTTAAATAATGAATATGCGCCCCAGCTTGGCTCAACTACAGCACCATCACTGCTATATACCGTAAGGCTTGCAGTATCAGGGGTAACTGTAATAGTTGAATAATAGCCGTAAATTTCAGCCTCATAGTCATCAATATAAAATATCTCAACTACATCGCCTGCACTTGGATATACCTGATCCATTGAAACATCAGGCATAATATCATTAACACTTGACATCCAACCGCTTTTTGAACCGTTAGTGTATGCACCTAATGTATTTCCATCGGGAGTTGTAACAGAACTTAAATATCCGCCCCACTGACCTACTGAATAATCGCAGCTGTAGCCATACTGAGCCAATACATTCTGCATTATTTCTCCTACATTTTCACCATTTAATTCATAAGAGGTGTTTATCCACTCCTCATAAGAACTGTGATTTCCCTCACTATGAATACTGTCGCCTGTTACAATGAAGGTGATTGTATCTGCGCCATTTGCAATAACATTAAAACTTAATGCCATTATAAACGCAGTAAGCATTGCCGCAAAACGACTGAATTTTGTCTTAATCATTTAAAGACCTCCTTTTTTGTATAAACAGAAATATGCACACTCTCCACCTAAGAGTATGCTCTAAAAAGTCATAACGGCAAGTATTCTGACTTATGCTTCAACCTCAGTCACGCCTTCTCATTAATCAAAATTAACAATGGCATAATGTGACCTTGTCCACACTTACAGCAGAGGTAAGACTGTATCGGATTTTCACCGATTTCCATAACCGTCAACACTTTTTATTCAATTTCAACATAAAAAGTATAACACAATACTTTTCAAATAGCAATAAAAAAACAACCGACAAATCCGATGTTATTAAAGCAAACCGAATTTCTTTTTTACCCTGATTATTTTTTCAAACAAAGGCTTTGCAAATATAAATATAAACACTACCGTAGAAACAGCGTGAGTAAGGTCAAATATAAATCCCGTTCCGCAGGCGGCAAGTATCATCATAAGCGTAGGCTCAGGCTCATACATAAGTACTGTTGATGTATTCATTATACCCCCGTATATTGCCATAACTGCAATAAATGCAAACAGGGAAATGCTTATTCTCTTTGGAGTGTTGTCCTTTCTGATAAAAAGCCCTCTCAACACACCGCTTAAAAAACCTATTATGCCAAAGGCAAACATCTGCCATGGTGTCCATGGACCCTGTCCGAAATAAAAATTACTGCAAAATCCGCTTAAAGCACCTATCATAAAGCCTGCTTCGCTGCCAAGACAAACACCCGAAATAATAACAAGGGCAGAAACAGGTTTAACCTGAGGAAATGCTGCAAAAGCAACTCTGCCTGCAACACACATAACACACATTGCCGCCACTATTACAATCTCTCTTGCCCTCCCTCTCCTGCTTTCAAAAAGCATAAAAAACGGCATCATTGTCATAAAAATTATGGCAAGGCTTACTGCATAATATTTTCTGTCATTAAAAAATCTCATACCAATCCATATTGCAAAAGGAATCAAAAATAATATAACAAGTGCCGACACAATAGTTCTTATTGACCCTTTCTTCTTTATTCTTTCAGCCCTTTTATTTGTAATGTCCAATGGAAGCGGTTTATCTTGCTTCTCACTGCTTTTTGTAATCTCACTTCCTCCAAAAGCAGCAATAACCTCCTCCGCAGTTATTGCCCCCTTAACTACCTCCGCCGCAATTTTGGCAGCATTGGTTGTGTAAAAGAAATTATTGGCAAAAAAGCTGTGTGTAAAACTACTGTTTACAAGCTGACCGTCAAAAAACAGAGAACACCTGTCAGCAAATTCCCCGGAAAACTCAACATCGTGGCTCACCATAACAACAGTTTTGTTTAAATTTCTTATAATACGTCCCAATTTTTTCTTCATAAAAGCATCAATACCCTTTGCAGGCTCATCAAGGAGTAAAATATCAGCTCCGGAAAGCAAAAGCTTTGCAATGGCACATCGCTGAAGCTCGCCTCCCGACAAGTCGTTAGGATTCATATTAAGCAAATTTTCTATTTCAAGAGCCTCAACGACTCCCTCAATATTTCTTCCCATCTGCCTAAGATCAAGGAGCACTGTTCTTTCGGTAAAAAGAGCTATGGGACTTTGGGGAAGCATTGCAATATTCCCCTTAATTTTAAGTCTGCCGTAATAAGGCTTATTAAGCCCTGCCAAAAGTCTTAATGCAGTTGTTTTTCCGCTGCCATTGCCTCCAAGTATGGCAAAAACTTCGCCCTTCCTTATGTCTATATCCATATTTTTTATAATGTCATTATCCTTATTATAAGCAAAAAAAAGTTCTCTGCCCTCTATAACGGTTTCTTCCGAGCTCATTTCATCAACATTTATACTTAACCTTTTATCGGTAAATCCCTCAAGCCATATTTTAGCATCTGAAACCGTAAGAGGGGATTTCCTGCCGCCTTCAAGTGCAGAATGTATTCTGACTCCACAGGGCATAGCTGTCTGCATAATATGGGATTTATCCTTTAAACAAGCCATTATATTTTCAGGCTTATCTTCAGCAATAATTTCACCCTCATCCATAACAACAACTCTTTTTGCTGCTGCCATAATATCATTCAGGTTATGTTCAGACATTACAACAGCTATTCCAATCTCTCTGTTTATTCTGACAAGAGCATTTACAAATTCCTCCCCTGCAAGAGGGTCAAGCTGGGACAAAGGTTCATCAAGTACTATTACATCAGGCTTCATTGCAAGTACCGATGCAAGGTTAAGAAGCTGTTTTTGTCCTCCCGAAAGCTCATTTGTGTTTTTATGATACCAGCCTGTAATGCCAAAAAATGAGGCAACCTCTCCGCATCTCAGCTTAATATCGGCACTATTCATACCCATATTTTCAAGACCGAAGGCAAGCTCATGCCATACCTTGTCCGTAACAATCTGGCTGTCGGGATCCTGCATTACAAATCCCACATTCACACTTTTATTTATAATTTCACCTTTAAAAGCACCAAAAGGAGAAATTTCCTCTTTTAAATGTCTTAAAAGAGTAGTTTTGCCGCAGCCGCTTTCACCGCATATAATCAAAAAGTCGCCTTGATTTATTTTTAAATTAACATTATTTAATATAAGCCTGCTGCATTCCGGATAGGCAAAGCTTAAATTTTTGATTTCAATGATTTCCATTTTGCCACCTCACAGCAGTCATAAACAACAGGTAAAAAAGCAAATACAGCAAAGCATAAATAATAAAATATACTTTCTGAAATACTCTCACAGTAAATAACAGGATAAAATTCAAACCTTAATTTTTCGCTCATAAAGCCATATATAACAATAGCAGAAAGAGTAAGCACAAAAAAAAGTACAGACTTATCCCGCCTTGTAAATGAATAAATTGTATAGCTTGTTCTCCCCTTATTGCCATATCCCCGTGCCTGCATAGCGTCAGATGTTACAAGAGAACCTTCAAGAAGCCGGCCCATAAGAGAATACAATGCCTTGCCGCTTACCTTAACCTTATTTATAATACCTCCCCCATTAATATCCATACCCACCATTTTCTGACATTCAAGTATTGTTTTAAGCTGATTTTTAAGCCTTGGAACAAGTCTTAAAGTCATAGAAACAATAAGAGAGACTTTAGGCATAATCTTGCCGAAAATATACATAATTTTATCACTTGTCATTATAACATTAAAGGCACCAAACCACATTACTACAGCAAAAAGCATAAACGCGGCACATGTACCATAAAGTATGGACTCAAGTGTAATTGGATTTCCCATATAAAAAAGAATTGTAGCACCTTTATGAGAAAACACAGGATTAAGAATGGCAACAAAAAGCATAAAAGGTATAACAGCAATTACAGACTTTATATTTCTTTTAAGCATAAAACCATAAAAAAATGCTGCCAAAGCAGATACAGCTACAATAAAAGGGTTATGCCCTGCCATTGAAAATATTACCGCCATAACAAAATATATAAATGTAACCAAAGGATGAAGTGTTTTAAAATCCATCATATATATTCCCTACTCACCATTTACGGCTCTTGCATCTCCCACATCTCTGCCTAAATCGCAGGTATAAACCCACTCCACAACATCACCGGGACTTAATGTATACAGGTCACATCCAAAATTTGGAAATACACCGTTTACCTTATACATCCAGCCTGAAAGATCGCCGCAGTCAAACTCGTAAATATTGTTAATACCTTCAATATAAACACTTATGGTCTTATTATACTCAAAGTGAATATTGTTTAAAACAAGCTCCCTTTCAAGAAGAGAGAAAACAGTATCCCCTTCCTTTATTTCCACATCAGAAGCATTGTATATTACACCATCAGAGGGTACAAGAGAATACTTTGTTTTGTCAAGCTTGTCCTTATTGTTAAGAATAGTTTCACAGCTTACTGAAAATGTACATACACCATAGGTTGACACTTCACTTACAGCCTCTGTTGTAAATTCAATTTCTTCATCTGCACCTTCTGCAGGCACAAGATTAGGAACCTCAATAGTACCTGGAGTGTCGTCAATTTGAACAACAGTAGTTACTTCTGTTGTTGCTTCCGTTGTTGTGGCAGCAGTAGACAATGAAGTATTTTCCTCAGCAACAACAATTCCCACGGCAGTTGTGTCCTCCGAATTATTTGCCGGACACATTATTACGGCAGTTTTACTCTCAGTAACACCAAAGCAAAAACATATACTTAAAATAAAAGCAGATATTATTAAAAACAATACTGCCTCTTTATTTTCTTTTAATCTGTTAATCATAACAACTCATCAATCCATCCTTACTTAAAAAAAGTTACCTTTTTATTATTTATATCGTATAAAGAAGTTTTCCCCTCATTATACCTTTCATAGGCAGCTATGGCATAAGAAGCCTGTTCGCTTGCCATTTGATTAAATCCATCTCCCATTATATGACAAAAGCCTCCGTCAACAGCAAATTCCATTAATCCATTATAAACAGAAACAATCTTATCTCGGCTTACAAAATTATTTAAGGCAGTGTAGGCAACCAAAAGCTGTGAATAGCTTTCAGAGCTTTCGGGAATTTTATTCTCAAGCCATAGCAAGGCTTTGTCTATTGCAGGCTTTACATTTTTACGATATGAATAAAAGCTTAATGCCTGTAAAGCCATGGCAGTAACATCAATATCCCCGTCACCGCTTAATGAAAAGCTGCCATCAGCATTTTGTTTTGACAATATATAGGAAAGATAATTTTCGCACTGATAATTTTTATAACTTCCGCACTTAGTTGCAATAAGCGCAAAAATTACCCCGTTAATGCCCTGAGAAGTTACTTTGTCAAAATCCTCCAGCTTTTCTGTAAGATTATAACCTCCAACATTTTCAGGATTTTTGCCAATAGCCGTAAGAGCTATTATAATTCTTGAATATGTAGTGTATTTTCTGTCAATATCACCATTCTTAGCCCTAAGCTCACTGCAAAGGTTATTGTAATAAGTCTCAAAATCTTTATCATCATTTCCTCTTGCCTTAGCTATTACAAGCCACTCTCCTCCCACAGAGCCTACATTAATATCCTCATTATTTATTGAATTTAAAAATGCCGCAGTTTTTTCATTTGCAAACACAAGAGAATTAAACAGCATTACAAAAATCAAAATAAAAGCAAAAACTCTTTTCATACAGATCCTCCATACAGCTACAATAAAATAATGCTTCTTTATTATAAATCCAAATCAATTTAAATGCAACTAATAAAACCGGTTGGTGCAACATATATTTACAAAAAGGAGATGATTAAATGGAAATATATACCGTAAAGCAAGGGGATACAATTACGTCAATAGCCTCACAATTCGGTATAACCCCGGAAGTACTTTTAAGCACAAATATAATAACAAATCCTGATAACTTGGTTGTAGGTCAGGACTTAATTATACTTATACCGGAAATAAGGCATATTGTAACAGAAGGTGAAACATTAGACCTTATTGCAAGAGAGTATAATACAACAGTAAATGCAATTTTAAGAAACAATCCCGGAATTACGGCAAATAATATTAAAAGCGGAGATACTGTAGTTATAACCTATAAAAATGTAAATCCCACAAGATCAATAGCCATAAACGGATATACTTATCCGGAAATACCTTTGGATATGCTTGTCAGAATACTGCCTTATTTAACATTTATAACAATATTTACCTATGGGTTTACAAATGACGGAGATTTAATAGCACCTGATGACGATAATCTTATAAGAATTGCCCTTGACTACGGAGTAATACCTACAATGCTTATTTCAACTCTTACAAGTCAGGGTACATTTTCAAATGAGCTGGCAGGAATACTGTTAAATAACCCTGAATTACAGCAGGTGCTTATAAACAATATCATAACCAATATGAAAGAAAAGGGCTACAGAGCACTTGATATTGACTTTGAATATCTTCCCGTGGAAAACAGACAAAACTATATTGACTTTGTTACAAGGCTTACGGAAGAATTAAATAATAACGGTTTTTACAGCCTTGTTGCCCTTGCCCCCAAAACCTCCTCAACACAGCCGGGACTTTTGTATGAATCCCACGATTATTTCGGTCTTGGAAGAGCAGCTAATCTGGCACTTTTAATGACTTATGAATGGGGATATACATAACACCATATATGATGTAGGTAAATAACATAACACAATATAACAATAACAATCTAAAATAGGTTTTTAAGCTTCTTTGTCAATAAATATGATTGGCAAAGAAGCAAAAATAAAAGATATACTCTGCAAACTTTCCGAGAGCATATCTTTTAAATTATATAAAAACTTCTTTATTTATAAATAGAAACTTCACTTTTTTTATATGCACGCAATCTTTCATTTAACTCTTTTGCATATAGCTTTAATTCTATAATTTTATCAATATCAATATCTTTACTTGTAACCTTTCTGTTTGGTTGCAAATGCCTATCATATTTGCACATATCGCTTTTCCCCTATCATTAATGTATAAAACATTTTAACATTTCATTTTTTAATTGTCAACAATTATTTTTTGAAATAATATATTTTTAAATGTTCCCAAAAACTTACATATTCATCAGAAAATTCAAAAAACATCCAATTGTTGTCTATATTATCAAAATATATTGCTATTACGTGACTTATACCTTTTAAAATATTTGCAACATTCATATCCATAATATCCTCCGTCTCCATGTTTTTATTCAAAACATCACAAGCCAAAAAGCCATATATTATTCTGTCATCATACTTATTGGAAGAAATTAAGGAAGTTACTCCGCAGTTATAAAAATCATCAAAATTTTTGTTTTCATTTGTATAATCTTCACTATCCGAATTTTTGTTATTAAATATAAAATAGTCCCTGCTTAGGCAATGAATAAAATCCGAGTTTTTATTTATTGTGTATTTATTTTTTGCAATTTCATTTCTCTTTTTTTCTTTCCATGTTTTACTGTCTCTAAAAGCAGTATAAACCATAGGTTTATTTTGAATCTCATTTATATTACCCATTTCTGTCGGTGTAATTAATAATTTTATAGCCAATGCCACATTAATTTCAATACCTTTGCTGTTCAAATAAACTTCAATGGTTTCTTTTGCCTTAGTTGTTATATTACCCAAAAATCTATTATAATCATCAATAACGCTGTTCCATATATAATCATTTTTTTCCTTGGTAAGCAAAACTATCTTTTTATTGATTTCACTGCTTGTATAATTATGTTTTTGCATATCGCTTTCTTCGTTTTTTATGGACTCAATTTCATCCAGTGCCTTATCCGTCATGGAAAAAAATCTATTCAAAAAATTACATAAAGAAGAAATTATATATTCTGAATTTATATTAATAGTTTCTATTGTTTTCTTATTTATTTGCAATTCTTCTTTTAAGTCATCCACTTTTCTTGTATAACATTCTATATTTCTTTCATATTCTCCCTTTTTGTTTAAATTAATATAATAATTAATGGCAATATAACCTCCGATTCCAATTAATATTAAAGTATCTATTATAATTATCAGATATACAATTCGGCTGCTGAATGCATCTGTATTAAACAAACCTATAACAGAACAAATCAATCCTCCTATAGCTATAACCCACGATAAATATTTTTCTGTAAACTTCAAAAATATATTCATATATCCCCTGTTTTTTTCATTGTCTGCCATATTTATTATCCCTTTCAATATTATAATTTACTTTAATAATAATTAATTAATATAGTATTGTCAATTCACATAAGTCAACTATTTTCGACAAAGGGGAGATTGTACTCCCACCGATTTAAAAGTTAGTTTTACTCACCGCTTATAGAAGTGGGAGTCTATCTCACTCGCGATTAAAAAAGGGTACACAAAATGATGTGTACCCTCCTTTAATTTATGACTTTATTTAATCAGTTTATATATGGCAATCTTTGTTTCCGCTTAAAACGCTTTTACATTTTCAATTTATCAATTGGTTATTATGATCTGCCGGAACCGCCGCACTCCGTGCAAAGCATTTCACCGCTCTGTCCGCAGGTTGCACAGCCCTGCCATACCCGTTGACCGAGCATAGTTATATAATGCCCTCTTGCCCCACGGCATACCGTACAAGGAATCCAACCGCTGCCGCCGCATTTTGAGCATATACCCGACTGCGAACCTTGACTGCCTGAGCTTGAAGAGCTTGACGCACTTCCGGAAACAGAGGGGAATTTTTCAACAACACCGTCGTCATATCGTTTGACTATGCCGACAGCATTATTGCCATCAGGGTCGCAAATCAAATAGGTAGTTGCATATTTACCGTTTTCCTTATCAAATTTATAAAAGAGCATCTTTGAAGAATTTATATCCGAAACTTGAACATTTCCGCTGTTATTGTTGCTTATAACTTCTTCCGCAACACCGTTCTTTACTCTGTAAATACAATTTTGATAGTTATAATAATCCCATCCGTCATAATTATATTCCGAAACAAGCTTGTCAATATCGTAAAATGAAGCTGAAGGGTTTTCAACAACTTCATATGTATTCAAATTTACTGAAATAGGCTGCCATTTTTTAACTAAAGAGTTGAAATACAAATAGTTTTGACCGAGCCTGAAATTATTTATTGCGCCGGGTTCGTCAATAACTTTAACAGACTTTTCGGTGCCTGTATTTAAATCTGTAATATAAAGATAAGTTGACAAATCTCCGGCGGCATCTTTAGTTTGAAGTCCGTCTAAAATCATAAGCTTACCATCGGAAATTCCCCACCCATAAAAATTATGTTTATCGCTCTTTTTATATACCGTCTTTAAATCTCCGCCGTTTATGGATACAGACTGAATTATTGTTCCCTCTCCCGAGGTAGAATATATGTCAACGGCATCTTTGTCAGAAGCATAAATTATGTCATTGAAGATTACAAAGCTTTCAATTTTAGTATCAAACTGTGTTACTACATCTCTGCTTAAAGTAGAAACATTCATTCGATAAATGCCGTTGTTTGTTTCGTTAATATAATAAATATTACCTCCGAAAAGGCATTTGTTTCCAATCGTTCCACCGCCCAAGGCTTCCCTTACGGTACTTCCGTTAAAGATATACATAGTATCGGAAATTGAAGCGTAGACATTGTTATTATCGTCTAAAACAGCCCTTTTGGAATAATAGCCCCTGTTATCTTGTGGCAAAGAAGGGCTGTCATATTGTGTGCTGTTTTCTTGCTGTGTACTGCTTTCCTGCGAACTTGACCGGCTATTTGAGGATTGAAGCCTTTCATAAAAGCTGTCGGCTAAGCTGCCACCGAAAGCATTTGTCTGCATAGCTCCCAAAAGTACGCAAAGAGCTAAAGCAGTTGTTAAAATTCGTTTCATATAATACCTCCCTGTATATTAAATCAAGAATTAATAATAACGGTTTTAGTACTGCTGTCCCAGTTTACCGAACAACCGAAGGCTTCCGCAACAGCTCTTGCAGGCACCATTGTTCTGCCGTTTATTATAGTAGGAGCAGTATCGAGAGTTACATCTGAAGCCGTGCCGCCAACCTGACCCTTTGTCATTACAGCGGAATCTATATACATAAGCACTCCCATATCGCCCTTAAATGCCATTATAGACTTGGTTTCTGCCTCCCATTCAACCTCTGCCCCGAGAGCCTCAAAAATTGCCCTTAAAGGCACAAGGGTTCTTCCGTTTATAATAACGGGCGGTTGGTCAAAGCTTAAATAAGAGCCGTTTACCACTACCTTTATTCCATCACTTTGCAATGTTGGTGTGCTTTCAGCTGTAGGCTGAGAAACGGAGCTTTGCCCACTGAAATGAATATTGCCCCCTGTAAGATTGTCATTGTATTCACTTGATATATTTATACCGTTCCATTGCTCTCGTGAACCGTTATAATATATATCTGTAAGGGGACAGTCAGCAAAAGCTCCCATATCAATTTGCTTTAGGGTTGAAGGAAGCGTAACAGAGGTAATATCATTATAACTAAATGCTCCCATTCCTATTGCCGTTACACCTTCGGGAATGCTTAAACTGCCCCTTATGGAAAGAGCTTCAAAAGCATATGCACCTATGCCCGTTATGCCGGAGCCTATTTCTACGGAAGTAACATTATAGCCCTCGTCAATCCACTCATAGCTTGTATAGGCGGCAGCATCGTATTTGACATTATACATATCTCCACTGCCGGAAAGCTTTAAAGCCCCGCTGCCGGAAAGCTCCCATGAAACATTGTCACCGCACTTACCAGACTTTGTTTCGGCAAAAACAGCCGTTGTCATAAACAGCACAGCCATCAAAAACACACAACCTATTCTTTTTAATGTCATAATTACACTCCCTTCTTTGTTGTAAAAGTATACTTTTTTAGCAATAGCAAAATTTCATAAATTTACATAAATATTTTAGCATTTTTTAGTATAAATGTCAATATAATGGATTTCGCCACATAAAACCGCCCATATAAAAGTATACTTTAGCAACAATTTTGTTGAAACTCTTACATATCCGTAAATCAATATTTTTTCCTCCCAATAAAAAAGAGAGGTTTTACCCTCTCTAAAAATAAATCTACAGATATATAGTACCACAACCTGCTGTTACTTATGTTGCCTCATCTTTTATATCCATTCAAATATACCAGCAGCATATTAACATCAGCAGGACTTACACCGCTTATTCTGCTTGCCTGTCCAATATTTACAGGTCTTACAGCCTTAAGCTTTTGAGTAGCCTCAAGTCTTAGCCCCATAACATTATCATAGTCAATATCCTCAGGTATTTTCTTAGCCTCCAGCTTTTTAAAAGCCTCAACCTGCTTCATTTGTCTTGCAATATAGCCTTCATACTTAATCTGAATATTAACCTGTTCTCTTACTTCGTCACTTAAATCAGGTCTTTCAGTATCAATAGGAGCAAGCATATCATAGGTAATTTCAGGTCTTTTTATAATATCACCCATATTGACCCCTGTTGACAAAGGCGAACTGTTAAGACTTTCAAGCAGAGAATTAACCTCATCGGTAGGTCCAAAATTAATTTTTGATACTCTCTTAATTTCATTTTCAATGGCAGCCTTTTTAGCTAAAAATCTGTCATATCTTTCCTGTGAAATAAGTCCGTATTTATATCCGTATTCCGTAAGCCTTAAATCCGCATTATCCTGTCTTAAAAGAAGTCTGTATTCAGCTCTTGATGTCATCATTCTGTAAGGTTCCCGGCTTTCCTTGGTAATAATATCATCAATAAGAACACCTATATATCCCTCACTTCTGTCAAGAATTAAAGGCTCTGTACCCTTAATATAAGCAGCAGCATTAATGCCGCTTATAATACCCTGTGCAGCCGCTTCCTCATAACCGCTTGTACCATTAAACTGACCTGCCGAAAAAAGTCCCTTTATGTTTTTAAACTCAAGACTTAATTTAAGCTGATTTGCATCAATGCAGTCATATTCAATAGCATAAGCTGTTCTTGTAAATCTTACATTTTCTAACCCCGGTATGGTTCTGTACATTGCAAGCTGAACATCCTCTGGAAGTGATGAGCTCATACCCTGAATATACATTTCATTGGTATCCTCACCCTCAGGCTCAACAAAAATCTGATGCTGTGTCTTATCCGCAAATCTCACAACCTTATCCTCAATAGACGGACAATATCTGGGACCCGTGCCTTCAATAACACCGGAATAAAGAGGTGAACGGTCAAGATTCGCCTTTATAATATTATGAGTTTCCTCATTGGTATAAGTCAAATAACAGTCATACTGGGGTCTTGAAATATCCTTATCAATATTTTCAAAAGAAAAAGGTATGACCTTTTCATCTCCCGGCTGTGCCTTCATTTTACTAATATCAACAGACTTTGCGTCAACTCTTGCAGGAGTACCTGTCTTATATCTGAATAACTTAATACCAAGCCTTTCAAGACAGGCACTTAATTTTTCTGACCTTCTCAAACCGTTGGGACCGCTTTCAATAATAGTGTCACCATAAAGACAGCGTGCCTGTAAATATGTACCGCTGCATATTATAGCCGCCTTACACTTGTAAAGAGCATTGCTTTCAGACACAACACCTGTTACTTTATTGTCCTCTGTAATTATATCTACAATTTCGCCCTGTCTTATTAAAAGATTTTCAGTATTTTCAAGTACCTTTTTCATTTCAGTATGATACTTGGCTTTGTCAGCCTGGGCTCTTAAAGAATAAACGGCAGGTCCTTTTCCCATATTCAGCATTTTTATCTGTAAATAGGTCTTGTCAATATTTTTACCCATTTCACCGCCAAGGGCGTCTATTTCCCTTACAAGGTGCCCCTTTGAACTGCCCCCGATATGAGGATTGCAGGGCATCATTGCTATACTGTCAAGATTAAGGGCAAAAAGTATAGTCTTTAAGCCCATTCTTGCAGCAGCAAGTGCTGCCTCACAGCCGGCGTGGCCTGCACCTATTACACAAATATCAACTTCATCAGCTGTATATAAATTTCCCATTTTTTCACCTCAATTTTATGGTAAATTAAAATCCACCTTCATTATATGCCCTTGCAATAACATAAGAGGGTTCATAATATGCACTGCTGTTATAATTATCTATAACTTCACAAATAGGGTCATTATAAACCTTAATTATACCGTCAACATAATCCTCATCATTTTTCAATGTATCTGTAATTAACCTCATATAAACTTTTCCAATCTGTGTTTCTCTTGGGGGATTATTAACCAAATCTTTATCAACATCAAGTATATTAAATGTCCCTTTCTCCAGTTTGTATTCCTCAATCCATTCTGCCTCTATTTTTAAAGGATTTTCACAATGGAGTACATTAGCAACACTTATTAAATGCTGCCATTCTTCTTTTTCAATTTTATTTACAATATATTTATTAGGCTGATGGAGTTTTCTTGCTACTCTTTCAATCATATAACAAATAAAATATAAATCATTTTCAGTTATTTCTTCATTTTCAAAATATATGTTTGTCATAGCCATAACTCCTTTCATATTTCAAGGTTGCAATTTTTTACAATAAAATCCATATCCAAAATCCTTATAAAAGCCATTTATAAGAATTTTAGGTTCAGCAACAGCAATATTACTTCCATGAAATAACTCCATATAAATTTACCTCCATTACGCTTAATAATGACTCATTTCTTTTTTATCAACAACTCCCAATGTTTACTGAAATTTCCCTATTCTCTCTTCTGTATTCACACATTTCAACAGGCTTATTAACAAATTAATTTATCAATTATTTCCCCAAACAGAACTCACTGAATATTTTATCAATAATATCCTCTTCCAAAGCCTCTCCCGTAATTTCACCGAGAGCAGCATAGGCTTCTGTCAGATCCATTGATATAAAATCTTCAGGCATTCTGTTTTCAACAGTTTCCATAACATTTTCAAGGTATCTTTTAGCCTTAAAAAGACTTTCCTTGTTTCTCTCTCCTGATATTAAAACCTCATTGTTAATATTAATATCACCAAAGGCAAACATTTCCTTTATTTTTTCATATATATCATTAATACCCATATCTGACTTAACGGAAATATTAACAGGTTCAAGCCCCTTCAAAGCTTTCATATCAATTTTCTGTTCCAAGTCCATCTTATTAATAAGGGTAATAGTCTTCTTATTTTTAACAAGGTCAATAAGCTCCCTATCCTCACTGCTTAATTCTCTGCTGCCATCAAACATCAGAAGAATTAAATCAGCCTGTTCAGCAAGACTTTTTGACTTTTCAACACCTATCTGTTCAATCACATCATCGGTATTTCTAATTCCCGCCGTATCAATAATATTAAGAGGAATACCATTTACATTAAGCATTTCTTCAAGGCTGTCCCTAGTGGTACCG
>DBGCRA010000025.1:0-4587 GCA_048359195.1 Candidatus Gallispira sp. | reverse complement strand
AAATGCATGGAATGGTGAAAGTGTTGCGCCTGTATCTCTTAATAAAATTGCTCTAATCTTAGTCACAAATGCTGCCGCACCCACTGCCTTTGTAAAGCTGATTCCATGGTAGCTTGGGTTAGGCTCTGTAAGTGATGGGAACTTGCCTGATGCTTCCCAGTCAAATTTACCGCTGTCAATAATTACACCACCGATAGTCGTGCCGTGACCTCCAATAAACTTAGTAGCAGAATGAACAACAATATCAGCACCATACTCAATAGGTCTTACAAGATATGGTGTGGCAAATGTACTGTCAACTACAAGAGGAATTTTATGCTTATGAGCAATTTCAGCAACCTTTTCAATATCAACTACATCAGAATTTGGATTGCCCAATGTTTCAATAAAAACAGCTTTAGTATTGTCCTGAATAGCAGCCTCAACTGCGTCATAATCAAAAATATCAACAAAAGTAGTTTTAATACCATACTGGGGCAATGTATGTGCCAATAAATTGTAGCTTCCGCCGTAAATATTTTTAGCTGATACAATATGGTCACCATTTTGCGCAAGGTTTTCAATAGTGTATGTAATTGCTGCTGCACCTGATGCAACAGCAAGAGCAGCAACACCGCCCTCAAGAGCAGCAATTCGCTTTTCAAATACATCCTCAGTAGGATTGGTTAATCTTCCGTAAATATTACCTGCATCAGCAAGACCAAATCTTGCAGCAGCGTGGTCGCTGTTTCTGAATACATAAGATGAAGTCTGATAAATAGGTACAGCTCTTGCATCTGTTACCGGATCAGGACTTTCCTGTCCAACATGTAACTGTAAAGTTTCAAATTTAAAGTTTCTCTCATTTCTTGTTTTTTTACTCATTTTTATATACCTCGTTCTTTCTATAACCTAAACTATATCGTTAATTTGTTTAATCTGTAAATAATGGAGTAGATAAATATCTGTCGCCTGTATCAGGTAATAAAACTACAATGTTCTTACCCTTGTTTTCTTCTCTCTTAGCTACCTCAACAGCTGCCCAGAGAGCCGCACCTGATGAAATACCTACAATAACACCTTCTGCTCTTGCAAACTCTTTGCCTGCCTTAAAAGCATCGTCATTCTCAACTGCAATAACCTCATCATAGACATCAGTGTCAAGGGTTTCAGGCACAAAGCCTGCACCAATACCCTGAATTTTGTGAGAGCCTGCATGACCTTCTGAAAGTACGGGAGAACTCTTTGGCTCAATGGCAATAACCTTAATATTGGGATTTTTTGACTTTAAATATTTGCCAACGCCTGTAATTGTTCCGCCTGTACCAACACCTGCCACAAATATATCAACATTGCCTTCTGTATCATTCCAGATTTCAGGACCTGTTGTCTTAATATGAGCTTCTGGGTTTGCCTGATTTTCAAACTGTCCCAAAATAATTGAATTTTCAATTTCCTTATTTAATTCCTCTGCCTTAGCAATAGCACCCTTCATTCCCTTTGCGCCTTCAGTGAGAACAACCTCTCCACCGTAAGCTTTAAGTAGATTCCTCCTTTCAACACTCATTGTTTCAGGCATTGTAAGTATTGCCTTATATCCCTTAGCTGTAGCAACAGCAGCAATGCCAATTCCTGTGTTGCCGCTTGTAGGTTCAATAATTGTTGCCCCCGGTTTTAATTTACCCTGCTTTTCAGCATCCTCAATCATAGCAAGTGCAATTCTGTCCTTTACACTGCCGGCAGGATTAAAATATTCAAGCTTTGCATAAATATTTTCAACACCTTTTAAAGAATTAAAGTTATTGGTTTTTAAAATAGGTGTACCACCTATTAATTCTGTCATAGAGTTATAAATTTTTGCCATAAATAAAAACCGCCTTTCATTATTCATATATTTCCTATAAACTTGATATGATTTATCTCGAAATGAATATACCATATATTTCATACTTTGTCAATAGGAAAATATCATTTTTTTAAAAAAATTTTAAATTACTAGTACAACTACTTTTTGCATACCTTGTAAGGGGTGATTTAATTGAGCAGAACAAAATTCGCAATAATAGGCGGTGACTACAGATACAGACTATTAAAGGAACTCCTTGAAAATGACGGATATACTGTATCAATATATGGCAATATTTACTCTGAAAGCACTGACAGCCTTGACAGTTGCCTTTATAATTCAAAGGCTTTAATTGCTCCTATTCCTATAACAAAAGAAAATGATTATATAAATATGAACGAAAATTTTAAAATTACGGTAAATGAACTCTTTAATGCAATGAATAATCACAATGTAAATATATTAATAGGAGGAGTTATTTCAGATAAGCTAAAAGAAAGAGCTATGGAAGCAGGTATAAAATCAACAGACCTTTTCTCCCTTGAGGAGGTTGCCATAAACAATGCCATACCTACAGCTGAGGGTGCCATAATGACAGCAATACAGGAAAGTGACAGAGTACTTTTTAAAAGCAGGGTACTTGTCCTCGGCTTTGGCAGATGCGGAAAAGTATTAAGCAATATGCTTAAAGGAATAGGTGCTGATGTATGCATAAGCTACAGAAAGAAAAGTGATGAGGCATATATTAATTCCATAAACTGCACTCCTGTCAATATTAATGAATACGAAAGAGGTCTGGCACAGTATGATTTCATATTTAATACTGTTCCCTCACAAATATTAAATAAAGAAGCCTTAAAAAGAATAAGAAAGGACACTGTTATTATTGACATTGCGCAAGCACCCGGAGGAGTTGACTACAGCTATGCCAGAAAACTTAATTTAAAAGCTCTTTACTGTCCCGGACTTCCGGGCCGAGTAGCTCCCTACTCTGCTGCCCAAATATTAAAAACATCAATTATAGATATTGCTCTTGACAGCTAAGCACCTTATTTCCTCATTAATCATAGTATACAAAAGGAGGTGATACAATGGACCTACAGGGAATAAATCTTGGTCTATGTATGTGCGGATCCTTTTGTACCTTTAATGAGGTAATAAAAGAAGTGGAAGCATTAAGCAAAAAAGGTATAAATATATATCCTATAATGAGCTACAATGCAGACAGCATAAGCACAAGATTTGGCGCTGTAGAGGATTTTAGAGATAAGCTGTATGATATTACAGGCAACAATATAATATCAACAATAAAAGAGGCTGAACCCATAGGTCCTCAAAAGCTGCTGGATATAATGCTGGTTGCCCCCTGCACAGGCAACACAATGGCAAAACTTAACAACGGAATAACAGATACACCTGTCACTATGGCGTGCAAGGCACATTTAAGAAACAACAGACCTTTGGTAATTGCTCTTGCAACAAATGATGCTCTGGGAATTAGCCTTAAAAACATCGGAGGATTAATGGTAAGAAAGAATATATATTTTACACCTTTTTCACAGGATAATCCTGAAAAAAAGCCACTTTCAATGATTGCTGATTTCAGTAAAATTTATGAAACCTTAGCCCTTGCAATGGAAGGTAAGCAAATACAGCCCATAATTTTTTAGTAAATATAAACAAAAATAAGGCGCTTCGTTGTTAAAACGAGGTGCTTTTTTATAATACATAATTTTTTTGTTAAAATTTTATTGAAATATTCTTTATAATTTACGAACCTTTTTGAAATAAATTGTCGCAAAGTTATTGCGAAATTATTTCAAAATTCGCATTAATTTCCACAAATTACAAGGAAACACTTGACATTTATCCCATATTATTATAGAATAACTTCCGTAACATTTGCGTAACATTTTTAATATTTTACATTAAATTGTGAAACAAATTATTTTGGAGTGTGATAATATGAAATTATTTAATAAGTTAAATACTATTTTTATTTTAGTCTGTATTGCAGCTGCGATTAATACGACATACGCTTTTGGAGAAGACACAATTTTTGCCGGTCTTATAAGTAAGGGGGAAATTATTGATGCTATGCCTGCAAAAAATACAAATCCTAATATTTATGTAAGCTGTAAGGCATCTGTTGATATGAAGGCAGACTCATCAAACGATTCAAGACAAATAAGACTTCTCCCTTCAGGCTATAATTTAACAGTTTTAGGTGCTGAATACGGCTGGGTTTATGTACAGGATGATGAAGGTCAGACAGGATATGTTTATTCTGCAAATGTTACATTTCATAATGGTACAAAACCCGAAAATATTGACCCTGTTGAAGAAAAAGGCAACGAAATTGTAAACTTTTCAAAACAATATTTAGGCACACCTTATGTATGGGGCGGAACAAACCTTACATCAGGTGTTGATTGTTCAGGCTTTGTCTATTGTATTTATAAAAACTTCGGCATTACTTTAAACAGAAGCTCAAGTGGTATGTATGCCTCAAACGGCACTTCTGTAAGTAAGTCTGAGCTAAAGCCCGGCGACCTTTTGTTCTTTAATACAGGCGGCGGCGGTGTTTCTCATGTTGGTATGTATATCGGTAACGGTGAATATATACATGCTGCTACAGTAGACGTTAAAATTTCAAATCTTTATGACAGCTATTCAACAAGAACCTATGTCGGTGCTAAAAGAATATTGGCATAAAAATCGGAACAGAGATTATAATTCTCTGTTCTTTTTTATATATAAAA
>DBGCRA010000024.1:0-7414 GCA_048359195.1 Candidatus Gallispira sp. | reverse complement strand
TGTAAAAAGACCAACAAAAGAAACTGAAATAGAAAACAATACGGAAGTCAGTATTGACGTGCCTAATAAAGAGCCTGATACAGAAACAGACAGTGAAAATGTCACAAGTGATGTTTTTGATAAACTATCAGATTATACGTTTAATTCGAATAATGATTCAGATTCATTGGGAGATGGAATACCACCTGATGATAACGAAAATATAGAAAATAATGAGCCAAGTATAATTGATAAGGCTATAGATAAAGTAATTGACAAAATTCCCGTAATTCCTGAGGATGTAAAAACAGGCTATCACAGTGAAATCGTGTTTTATACTAAAATTGCTATTACTGCATTAGGTGCTGCGTTTTTAATAGTATTATTAATATTATATAAGATGATAAAGCTAAGGAATATAAAAAACAGTTCCATATAAAATACATAGTCTGAGAAGGATTAAATATGAAAAAGTATTTTGCAATATTAATAACTCTTTTAATAATATGTATTTGCATAGGCAGCTTTGCTGTTTATAAGGTTATTGAAGAAAAAAGAGAGGTAGCTGAGGCTGAAAGTCTTTCTTCTGAATTTTTGCAATATTCACCTGCTGATTATTTTAAAGGTGATTATACATATAAGGATATATATAATAATTTTAAGCCAAAACTTGAGGAAATGAAAAGTATTAATTCTGATGTTATTGGTTGGTTGTATATTCCTGTCACCAATATTAATTATCCTGTTTTACAGGGTGAGGATAATTCATATTATCTTACACATAGCGTCAGTAATATGTATTCGGCGGCAGGCTCTGTATTTATAGATAAAAGAGGCATTAATGACAGCAATACCATAATTTACGGTCACAATATGGGTAGGTCCGGTAATGTAATGTTTCACGACATAACTAATTTTGCTGATGCAGATTATTTTGATAATGTCAAAGTTGGCTATTTTATTGATGAAAAGGGAATTACAGAGCTTAATATATTTGCATATTCTCTGACCAGTCCACAGACAGAATTTTATAATGATGATGTTTCAATTGATTTTATAAAAGAAAAAGCTATTAATTATAGGGAGCCAAAAGATGGAAATCTTTTTACCCTGTCTACCTGTGCTTATGATTACAAAGACGCAAGAGCAATTTTAAACTGTATGGGGAATATGTTTTACAGTGAAAATTGACAATACCACTTGGAAGAGGGTTGATAAGTATGAATTCTAAAAAGTTAATACAAAAAATTGTATCATTTGTTTTGGCATGGCTTATTATATTTAATTATGCCGATTTAAGCTTTTTAAATGTAATAATTAATCTGAAAAATGCCGAAGCAGCCGAAACCTTAAATGTTTCTGCATTATGGGAAGAAAAAAGGGACAGTCTTGGCTGGATTGATGCAAATAATGTACCACAGGCTTCTATGTGGGCTGATACTACAGTAATAAATACAGCATGGATTAATACCGAAAGAGCAGGAGTTGGTAATGCATCTACTGCTACATCAATAGGTTTGCCTATTAATGATGTTGTTGTTTCCGAAAGTGCTGCGGCAGTATCCGATTATGCTTATGATCCAGATATGGCAACTGAGGATATTCCTACACTTTATTATACACTGGAATATGATGAAGTATTGGGAGGATATTATCGTATATATTATGTAAGTACGGCTAATCAGCTTATGCAGCTCCTTAGTATGTCATATACAAGTAATGCTAATATCAGAACCAATGCTAATGAAATTAAGACTTACGTTGAAGATTACAAAACCACAACATATGCAGCTAAATTGGGTATAAAATTATTATGTGACATTGACCTTGGCGGAAGTAACGGCAAAAACTGGATTGGTACCTCTCATAACGGCATTTATTTGGATATAGATGGCAATGAAAATAAAATTTATAATGGTTATTTTATTAGAATCCCAAATGGAGTTAATGCTACTACAGGTGCGACAATATATAAAAATTATACATTTTTAATTAATAACCCACAGCATTTTTATATTCATGATGTTGATTTTGATAATATGTTTATTGACAGACCGGGAGGTATATTTGGTACAGGTATATATTACTCTTATTTTGACAATGTAAATTTTGAACATTGTCTTGCTATTAGTACTACTGAGACAGGTGTTGCCATTGTTTTGGGTTATAGCTATTTAAGAACCTATTTTAATAATTGTATGATAAGAAACAGTTATGTTTGCGGAAGTGGACATTGTGCCACATTTGCATCATATAATGGAACCGTCAGCTTTGATTCTACTGTTTCTTATATTGGTGATACAGATTCTACTGCAACATCATTCTACTATACTGATATACCACCTTCCATTGAAGAAGTAGAGAAGGTATGGAAGGGGGGATATTATACGTATGATGGCAAAACATATAAGCTTGACAATGTTAGATTTCCATCTATATATAAGAATTCCATGGCAATAGATTGTGAGGTTTATGAATTAGCAGCAAATCACTCAGGTACATTTGTTTCCTGTTTGCAGTCATTTATTATTTTTAAAAACTGTTTTACCAATTCTACTATTTATGCAACTTCGCAGTCAGGTGTTTTTACGGGCTGTGTTATAGGTTGTGGCGATGGTTTTTATTATGATGTGGAGGGTGAAAAAACTCTTGTTAATTCTTATTTTGAAAACTGCTATACATCAGGTCTTATTGAGGGTAAAACAAGTGTAGGTGGATTTATAGGCGGCATTTTTAATGATTACAGGTCATATGGCTATTTAAATGGAAATGTGGCGTATACCCAATATCGCGGCAAGACTGTATGTAAGAACTGTTATTCTACATCTTCTGTAGGTATGCAGTATTCAGGCAACTATGTAGGCGGATTTGTAGGTCAGACTTTTGGAAACATAAGGTCTGGGGGTACTGATTCAGATAAGCAGCATTTATTTATAAACTGCTATGCGGCAGGTGAAGTTGGCGGCATTACAACTGATACCGCCATAGCTTCCACAAACACTAATACGATAGGTGGTTTTTTTGGTTCATATCTTAAAACAGATCCGAATACAATTACAACCGGTAATGGAATAACATTTGATGATAATGCATTAATTCCACTTGTTTGTGATAATTGCTGTTATGATAAGCAGACGACTGCAATGCGTGAACGTGATATTGGAAATTATAATTCTAAAGCACCATTAAATGGTTCTATTAATGGACTTACAGGTCAATATACCCTTACATCAACTCAGAAGAACGTAAAGGGTCTTGCTGATACTGATGGTATTATGGGAAATGCTGATGTTTGGGTATATGATGAGGGCTATTATCCTCAGCTTGATGTTTTTATAAATGATGCGGAAGAGAATTTTGGCAGTAAGGCTGAAATTGCAAAATTATATAGTCAGGCATCAGCAGCAACGGTATTTCTTGACCATTGGGATAATATTATGGATGCATCAGGAAATGAAGTTCCTACAACAGATACAACCATTTATGATACTGTAAGAGATATTTCTGCCAAGTTTGAATTTACAAGCGGTGGTAATTCTGAATTAAGTAATATAGGCTGGCAGACTAATACGGAAAAAAATGAACAAAAAAACTTTACTTCCTATTTAGGCGGTGTTGATGAAGATGGAAATCCAATTGGATTTTCGCTGGATTTTAAATATACGCCTAAGGGTTCGGATAGTGAATCTACAATAACAAAGACGTATACTCCGGCAGTACTTACAATATCGTCAGAGCTAGAGTCAAATAATGATTATTCATTTAAATGCTATGATTTTGCAGAAGGTAAACAATTTGTTAAGGTTACAGCCTGTACAGAAGAAGATTATCAAGGCTGGGAGGCAGAACAAAGAAAATATACTGAATATTTGACTGCAGATGATGAATTTGAAATTATTAAAGCTAATTATATTGCACTTCTTGAGTTGACTGACAGTGCAACTATAGAAGAAATTCAGTCCGCATTAAGAACAAAGTTAATTACGCTTTTGGGATTTGATGATTCTGCAACTGATGCAGAGATAAGCAATAAGTTGGAATATATCATAGAATTGTCAGAAAGCTTTCTTGACGGAGATACAAATGTAAGAGATGAACTTATTTCACTCTTGAATCTAAACAGTGAAATAAGTAATGATGAACTTAACTCAAAGGCTACAGAGTATATACAGTATTCATTTTATCCTCTTGAAAGACCGACAGAGGTAGAAGCTCCGACAGATTTTGCAAGTTTTGTTTCCGGTAATTTTGGTACTAGAACTCTCAGACTTATACCTACTGCTTATCTTAATGCAGGTGATATGATAAATGTCAGTGTTCAAATGCCTAATGATGATAATGGTATAGATTATATTCAAAATTCTATTGATATTACAATAGATTCTGTAAACTATAAGATGGAAAACTTTGACCATACAATAGGTGTGGCATATTCATCTACTCAGGGTCTTGGTTGTTCAACGGTTGATACAAGGCTTGGCGAGCCAATCTACTATGAGCCGCAAAATCTTATGCAAAATTCAACCGATTATTATAACAATACCACTAAACTCTTTAATAATACTAACTTAAACGGAAACCAAGTATTTGCCTTATATGATGTTTATCCAACAATAAAGGACGTTAATATAGGCGGCTATACCGATATAACAGCAGGTCTTAATGGTCCTATTTACCAAAGCTCTCTTGGTAATTTTTATGGTAATGGTACCTTGAGTAATGATGGACTTACAAAGGTGGATGTATATTCTACTGTTGCTGTAGGCAGTGATAACAGCTATACTCTTGAAACGGGAGATAAGATAGATATGTCTGACCCTACAAACCTTGCTAAATGGTCAGGTCAGGAAAAATTTACTGCTGATGATAAGGGCTATTATTATATGATTTATTATTGGCGTATGAATGACGGCAGATATTTGCAGGATTATAAACTTGTAAAAATAACTGCTAATGAATTTAATGTCGGTATAAGAACAGGTGTAGCAGGTGCTACAGAGGATAGTCTTAAATATGGTGATGATGGTAAGGTTTTTTATACAGCAATAGACTGTGATATATATACTGAATATGATAGTGCTGATGATTTACATACCTATTTACAGCATCATTATTTCCCCAGTGATTTATATTATAGCAAAAAAGACACTATGGAATGGGATGAATATGCTGATACTGTTTATGATGTTTATGATAAATATCTGGATTATAATGATGGAACATATTGGTATAAGGGTGTAAACATTAGTACAGCATCCAGCGGAGTTTGCGTTGCATGGAGAAAAAATACGGATTATGCTCTTGTTAAA
Source organism: Candidatus Gallispira sp. (assembly GCA_048359195.1). Classification (GTDB taxonomy): domain Bacteria; phylum Bacillota; class Clostridia; order Lachnospirales; family CAG-274; genus Gallispira. The sequence goes on along the minus strand of DBGCRA010000024.1, from coordinate 2,126 downwards.
CTTATGGTTGAAATTTACGATGGCGGTCAATGGATTCCTATGGCAATTGCTATGGAAAATGAAAACGGAAACTTTGTAATTGATGAAAATGAAAGTCCGGAATACAGTTACCGCTATAGCAGCTATACCGTTGTTCAAAATCCAAAAACCAAACAGTTCTCTGTTATTACCACTAATAATACTGTTAGAAGTTTTAAAGTTCTTTCTACAGGTAGCGAAGGCTTAGAGGCAGGTTCTGTAAGATATATTAACTTCCAGTTTATAGACAATAATAGCGGTCAAAGTCTTATTGAATTTAATGATGATATTCGAGTAACGGCACTTTTCAGAGAGGTAACTGCCGATGTAAGAGCTACAGAAACCGTTTTAATTGATGATAATATTTCTGTAAATGATTTAGTGCAAAAGGGTGATGAAATTATAGTACTTGACAAAGCCGAAGAATACAGAAGTGTTGACAATACAGACCTTGAGAACTCTGAACAGAAAGCTGTATTATTTGGTGATAATCTTATATACAGAAAGAAAATTCAAAATGTTGGACAATATAATGCCAGCAATGTTGTTGTTGTTGAAGATATTCCGGAAGGATTAAGCTTAATTGATGGCTCAATAAAGCTGTATAAGCAGCCTAGAATTATTAACATTGCTTCTGAAGATGAGTTTTTACCTTTGGAAGAAGTAGAGCTTGATATTTCCGATACTTTCAGTGGTTATGCAACAGAAAGCTATAGTTATGAATATGATGAAGAAAATCGACAAATAACATGGTATCTTAACCCGGTAAGTATGAATTATGACTATTATGTTCAGTTTGAGGCAACAGTAGATAGTCAATATGATATATTTGCAAAACAATATGATGCTTATGCCGATTTTGGCTATGTATATGTAAATGGTGATGTTGACGATTCCGGTGCTCTTGATGACTTAAATGCAAATTACGGAGAACACGCAATCTACAATATTGATTCAACTGAAACGGTTGACGAAAATGGTGAAATTCATTATACAATGGAATTTAAAAGGCAGAGTAATACGGATAAGGTATATTATATTACCAATATATATAATGAATTACCTGACGGTTACGAGTTAGTGGCGGATAGCGTTGAAGTTAAATTCCCAAATCAATCGGATGAAAATAATTTTACTATTACAAAAACATCAAGTACACTTTCTGTTACACCTAACAATAGTATAAACTATATTTTAGACGGGGATAATACTATAACAATCAGCTATACAATTAAGCCCGGTGAGGGATTAGATGATTTATCATTTGCTCCTAAAAATGAAATAAGTATTCAGTATAAGCCATATAATGATGATACTACTCAATTGCAAAATTCTTTGGCAAGAGTTACATCAGTAACAAATTCTGTTACAAGTGATGCAAGGTGGCTTTATCTCAATGTCGAAAAGGAAATTGCAAATGAGGATAGTGAGCAGTCATTCCTGTTTGAGGTTATAAATCAGGATATTAGCGATACTTTGGCTAATACTATTCTTACCGATATTAATTGTGTTAAGAATGGTGATGTCTACAAGGGAAATCAGGTTATTCAGATTGGTTTGCGAGGTTATTATGATGTAACTGAAACCGATTGGGCAAATACTGATTATGATATTGATAAGGCAACATATAGCTCAACTGATATTGACCTTACCAATGCTGTCACGGCAGGTTCATACAATTATGATGGCAGTAGGGCTGTTATTCAGGAAAGCGGGGAGAAGGGCTTTTATCTGCCAAGAGCTATGTACAGCTCAACAGCATTTCCTCTTTGGGTAACAGAAGATGAAGATGGTTCTATTATCTATCCAACAGTTAGCTGCTATAATGTTGAAAGTGAATATGCTTGGCTTTCATCACAAACTAATGTAGAAAATAGCTTTAATGTAGCTGATAGTAATATTTTAAGTGCCGATGTGGTGTCCCAATCTCCTGTGTTACCTGTAGCACCAAGGGATGAAACTGCTACACCTTCTGCGGTTATAACTCAACCAATTACCATTAAAGAAGAAGATAGTGAGCAATAATATCAAATTGAGCCTTTAAAAAATTTTGTGTAAACAGTATAAAAACAGTCCTTCTTGACAATAATGCAAATAGAACTTAATGT
>DBGCRA010000023.1:0-6142 GCA_048359195.1 Candidatus Gallispira sp. | reverse complement strand
TTCCTGTCCTCGGTCGGGCAAAGCTCGACCTGCGGATTAAAGTCTGCGACGCTTTTTGAATTTTCGGTGTCGTGAAAAATTCAAATTTTTCTTAAAAATTAAGTTTATTGACAATCTGAAAGGAGTGGAAATCCACTCCTTAATTTTATATGTGATTAATTAAGCATCCTGCTTAACAATAGCACCTCTTGGACACTCGCTTACGCACTTACCGCACTGTACGCACTTGCTGTAATCAATCTTAGCAATTTTAGCAGGTGGTACCATATTGCCGATAGTAGTCATTTCGATAGCCTCAACAGGACAGCCCTTAGCACACTTGCCGCAGCCTATACAAGCTGTTGTACAAGCCTTCATAGCAACTGCTGCCTGATCTAAAGAGTTACACATAACTCTAATCTTCTTGTTATAAGGAACAAGCTCAATAAGACGCTTTGGACAAGCCTTTATACAAGCACCGCAGGCTACACATTTTTCCTTGTCAACTACTGCTACACCGTTAATAACGTGGATAGCGTCAAAGGCACAGGAAGCAACACAGCTGCCGTCACCTAAACAACCGTGAGCACAAGCCTTATGACCGCCTGAAACACTTGCCTCAAACTTACAGTCATCAGCTCCGTAGTATTCAAACTTGGACTTAGCCTTGTCACAGTCACCCTGACATTTAACAAAAGCAGTCATCTTTTCTGCTGAACCTGCTTCAACGCCCATTACTGCGGCAACCTTTTCAGCAACTGCCGCACCGCCTACAGGACAGGCATTAACCGGAGCATTGCCCTTAGCAATAGCCTCTGCCAAAGCATCACAGCCTGCAAAGCCACAGCCGCCGCAGTTTGCACCCGGCAGACAATCTCTTACAAGAGGAACCTTAGGATCCTGCTCAACCTTAAATATAATAGATGCAAAACCAAGTACTGCACCAAAAACCACACCCATACAGCCTAAAACAAGTACGGGAAATAAAATTGCATTCATATTCTATCCCTCCTTATTAAAGCATGCCTGAGAAGCCTAAAAAGGCAATAGACATAAGACCGGCAGTTATAAGTGTAATGGGAAATCCTTGAAATGGCTTTGGAATAGGGCATTTTTCAAGTCTTTCTCTTACACCTGCAAAGAGGATAATTGCAAGAGCAAAACCAACTGCTGCACCAACACCGTTTACCAAAGATTTAATAAAGCCAAATTCACTTTCCATATTTGTTACTGTTACACCAAGTACGGCACAGTTAGTTGTAATAAGTGGAAGGTAAACACCAAGCGCCTGATAAAGTGATGGTGAACTCTTCTTAATAAACATTTCCACAAACTGTACCAATGATGCAATAATTAAAATAAAGGCAATGTTGTATAAATATGCTAAGTTCATAGGAACTAATACAAAGTTATATACAAGCCATGTTGCGGCAGATGCAAGAGCAATAACGAATATAACCGCAACGCCCATACCTGCTGCTGTTTCAACCTTCTTAGATACGCCAAGGAACGGACAGATACCCAAGAATTTACAGAAAATAAAGTTATTGACGAATATAGCCGCCATTAATGTTACAAATAAATCCATTATCTATCCACCTCCTATTTCTTATTTCTCATTAAATTTACCAATACCATAAGGAATGCCAATGTAATAAATGCACCCGGCGGTAAAATCATAAGTAATGTCTTGCAGCTTTCAGGTAAAACAGCAATACCGAATAAACTGCCGTTACCAAGTAATTCTCTTACTGCACCAAGAATAGTTAATGCTAAAGTAAAGCCTAAGCCCATACCAATGCCGTCAAATAATGAAGCAACAGGACCGTTCTTGCCTGCATAAGCCTCAGCTCTTGCAAGAATAAGACAGTTTACAACAATAAGGGGTATGTATACACCAAGACTGTCATTAAGAGCAGGTACAAAGCCCTTTAATAACATCTGAACTATTGTTACGAAAGATGCAATAACTACGATATAGCAAGGAATTCTTACTGAATCGGGAATTATCTTTCTGATTAATGAAATAACAAAGTTAGAACAGATAAGTACGGCTGTTGTTGAAAGTCCCATACCTACACCGTTAGTTGCCGATGATGTTACGGCAAGTGTAGGACACATACCGATAACCTGCACAAAAGTAGGGTTTTCATCAATAATACCATTTTTAATTATCTTAACAGGATTCATTAATTAGCCCCTCCTTCCAAATAATTTTCCGTTACAAAGTTGATAGCCTCTGTAGCTGCATTAGCCACAGCTCTTGATGTAATTGTTGCACCTGTAAGTGCTTCAATTTCACCGCCGTCTTTGCTAACTGCTACCTCACCACTCTTGCCTGCAAACTGACCATAGAAAGATTCATTGGCAGCATTTGCACCAAGTCCGGGAGTTTCGTTTGAGCAGTCAACTACTGAAAGACCTGTAATAACACCCTCAGTGTCAACACCATACATTAATTTAAGACCTGCAGAAAAGCCTTTTGTTGTAATTGCTACTGCATAGCCGATTTCATTACCCTCTGCATCAAGGGCAGGAGTAACGGTTGTAATATTACCTTCATTTACTACTGTCTCTTCGCCAAAGCTTGCTGCATCAGATAAAACCGCAGTCATACTTTCCTGCTTTGCTGCAGCCTCCTGCTCGGCAATAGGTGTAGCAGTAATCATATTAACATAGCCTAAAAGTCCTGCAGCAATAATACAAATAATAAGAAGCACTGCAGCCGGTTTAATTATATTTGACATACTACTTCACCTCCTTAACTTTAACAGGCTTAACATAGCCAAACTTCTTGGGTGATGTCCATCTGTCAATAAGAGGAACACAAAGGTTCATAAGTAATATCGAGTAGGATACACCCTCGGGATAACCGCCGAATATTCTGATAAGCACTGTTATAAAACCACAGCCAAAGCCCATAATAAGCTGACCTGTTGGAGTAACAGGAGAGGATGCGTAGTCAGTTGCCATAAAGAAAGCACCTAACATAAGACCGCCGTAGAAGATTTCGGTAAAATCTCTGTTTACAGCACCCTCAATGCCGCAAAGCTTAAATATGTAAGTAAATACTAAAACCGTGCCAATATATAAAACAGGTATTCTCCAGGAAATAACCTTTTTATAAATAAGATAAATACCGCCTAAAATAAGAGCAATTGCACAGGTTTCACCAATAGTACCGCCTGTGTTGCCTATAAGACCTGAAATTAAGTCTGCACCGTAAGCGCCGCCTTCTTTCATGGCTGCAAGTGGTGTAGCATAGGTTTCAGCCTCAACCATAAAATTAGTTGCTCTGAATGCTGAGCCTGTCATTAATGTAGGGTAAGAAGCAACTAAAAATGCTCTGCCAGCCAATGCAGGGTTAATAAAGTTCTGACCTAAGCCGCCGAATAACTGCTTTGCAATAATAATTGCAACACCTGTACCGATAATCGGCATTACAAATACTGCAATTGGATGCTCGCTTAATGGTAAAGCCGGCATATTAAGTGCAAGAAGTAAGCCTGTAATAACTGCTGAAAAGTCATTAACCGTATTAGGCTTTTTAGCAATTTTGTTATATATTGTTTCCCATGCCATAGCTGCAATAATTGATACTGCAATCATAATGGCTGCTGACAAACCAAAGAAAATAATACCCATAACCGTTGCCGGAGCAAGGGCAATAACAACATCTCTCATAACGCTTGAAACGGTTTCTTTTGAGCGAATATGAGGTGATGATGAAACCATTAAATTGTTGTTCATTGAATTCGCCTCCTTATTTCTTTCTCTTAGAAGCCATTACTTCGCCTCTGAATGCAATAATTGTCTGTGCTAAATGTCTTTTTGCCGGACATGTGAATGAGCAGGAGCCGCACATAATACAATCAAGACCGTCATGAGCCTCAAAGGCTGCCATATCTCCTGCAAGAGCATCCTGATTAAGGGTCAATGGCATAAGACCCATTGGACAGGCACCTACACACTTTCCGCATCTGATACAGTTTGATTCGGGCGGAAGCTCTGCTGACTTTTTGGTTAAGCATAAAAGAGCAGATGAAGTTTTGATAAAAGGAACATCAGTTGAGAATATAGCCTTACCCATCATAGGACCGCCTGCAATAATCTTGCCGGGTTCTTCATTAAAGCCACCAACCTGCTCAATAAAGTCATTCATATTCATACCGATTCTAACCTGATAGTTGCCGGGATTTTTAACAGCATCGCCTGTAAAGGTAACTATCCTTCTCATAAGAGGTCTGTCCTGTGCACATGCTCTTTCAACAGCAAGTACAGTATCTACGTTATCTACGATACAGCCCTCTGATGCGGGAAGTTTGCCTGACTTAACCTCTCTGCCTGTTACAGCGTAAATAAGCTGCTTTTCAGAACCCTGTGGGTACTTGGTAAGAAGAGCCACAACAGAAATATTGTCATATTTCTTACAGACTTGGGTCATTGCTTCAATGGCATCAGGCTTGTTGTTTTCAATAGCTATGTAGCCCTTTGAACCGGGATGAAGAGTAAGCATTATTGAAAGCCCCATTGCAAGTCTGTCACTTTTTTCAAGCATTACTCTGTGGTCAGATGTAAGATATGGTTCACACTCAGCAGCATTAACTATGATTGTGTCAATCTTATCTGTTGGAGGCGGATTTAACTTAATATGAGTTGGGAAGCCTGCACCGCCAAGACCTACAATACCTGCGTTCTTGATTTTGTCGAGAATTTCCTCTTTTGAAAGCTTTTTCCAGTCCTTGTTCTGACCAAGAGCCGGATCCTCTTCAAAAAGTCCGTCATTTTCAACAATAACAGACTGCACCATAGTACCGCCCGGAGTAAGCATAGGCTTAATATCCTTAACAGTACCTGAAACCGATGCATGAATAGGTGAACACATAAATGCCTCTGCTTCAGCTATTTTCTGACCAAGGAGAACTCTGTCTCCTTTTTTGACAATAGGAGTGGCAGGAGCACCGATATGCTGACTCATTGGATATACCATGAGTGCACCTTCTTTGGGCATTATAATTTGTATAGGCTTCTTTTCGGTTGCCTCTTTGCCCTCAGGTGGATGGATACCACCAATCTTAAAGGTTTTAAGATTCATAATCTATTTCCTCCTTACTTAAGAAAGTTTATAATTATTCAGAAAACTTCCTTAGATTTTACATAATTTAATAATACAATATTTTTCAACAAAATACAAGGGTTTCACAATTTTTTTTGTGTTAAATATATAACAAAGTTTGTAAATTCAGTTGTTCTTTTAACATAATTGACAAATTATTTTAAAAATATATGAATGAAATCTATTTTTTCTTTAACTATTGTAATTTAGGACAATTTATAATAAAATAATCTATATGAATTTAAGAAAATTATGACGTTAATATGTTTAACATCAATTAAATTATAAAGGAGAGTACAAAATGAAAGTTACAAGCTTTACTATAGACCACGATAAGCTGTTAAGAGGTATTTATGTATCAAGAAAGGACAATGTAGGCAGTGAGGTTGTTACCACCTTTGATGTAAGATTTAAAAGACCTAACATTGAACCTTGTATGGATATTGCTGCAATACACACTCTTGAGCATCTTATGGCGGTTTATTTGAGAGAGGACAAGGAGTGGGCAGACAGTATAATTTATGTCGGACCTATGGGTTGTAGAACAGGTATGTATATTATATTTAAGGGAGATTTAGAGCCTTGTGACGTTATTGAACCTATTACAAATGCAGTGAAGTATGTTATGGAATTTAACGGTAAAATACCTGCCACAACATCTAAGGAATGCGGCAATTATTTAGATCATAATCTTGCTTTTGCAAAGTGGGAATGCGCTAAATTTTATAATGAGGTATTAAAAGATATTAAAGAGGAAAATATGGTTTATCCTCTGTAAGTGTAACAGTAATTTACAAAATATCTTGAAAAATATTGTAAATAGGTTTATAATTAAACTTATTTAATCGCATGTGAGATAGACTCCCACCTCTATAGGTGGTGAGTAAAGCAAACTTTTAAATCCGTGGGAGTACAATCTCCCATCCGATTAATGCTCCGCAAGTCAGCACTTTTGTCTTACGACAAAAGTCGCACTAAGTGCGATCGCATTAATCTTTGCGATGCAATGATGTGCACGAATTTGGAAAGGAATATGTTGGCTAAAGC
>DBGCRA010000022.1:0-17919 GCA_048359195.1 Candidatus Gallispira sp. | reverse complement strand
AAATGCCCTGTTGACGGTAAAACAACAAGGGAGGATATTAAAAATATGATTAAGGAGTTTTCACTGAAATATGACCATTTTGAGGACAGAACATTTAATGCCATAAAAAGGTCCTATTTAGAGGGTTGGAAGGTTGATGACTAATGGCTGCATACCATGAAGAAGTTAAAAATAAACTGACACTTAAGCTTAGAGAAATTTTAAAGGAGCTGCCAAATTTTTGCAGAGAGTATTTTCTTGCACTTGCAAATAATACTGAAATAAGAACAAGAGTAGCCTACGGATATGACCTTAAAATTTTTTTTGGATTTTTGGTTGAAGAGTGTCCAAAGTTTGAAGGGAAAAATATTAAGGATATTACAATTGAGGATTTAGGCAAAATTACTGCTACAGACCTTAATGAATTTATGGGTTATACTGAATATTACATAAATTCCGAGGGCGAAGAAATATCTAACAAGGAGAAGGGAAAGTCCAGGAAGCTGGCGGCAGTAAGAAGTCTGTTTAAGTATTTTTATCGAATGGAAAAAATACCTGCAAATCCTGCGGCACTTGTTGAAACGCCAAAGATTCATGAAAAGGAAATTGTAAGGCTTGAGCCTAATGAAACGGCGGAGCTTTTGGATGTTATTGAAAATGGTGAAAGACTTACTGATGGCGAAAAAAGGTATTTCGGTAAAAACGGCAAAAGGGATTTAGCTATTGTTACTTTGCTTTTAGGTACGGGAATGAGAGTTTCGGAATGCGTCGGGATTGATATAAATGACATTAATTTTGATGTTAATGGTGTCAAAATTACCCGTAAGGGTGGAAATGAAATGGTAGTCTATTTTGGCGATGAGGTAGAAAAGGCACTTCTAGATTATTTAGAAGAAAGAGTTAAAATTGAGCCAAAGCAGGGAAGTGAAAAAGCCCTTTTTCTGTCTATACAGAATAAAAGAATAGGCGTGCGTTCTGTTGAAAAACTTGTTAAAAAATATGCTCAGAAAGTTACTGTGCTTAAAAAAATATCTCCGCATAAACTTAGAAGTACTTATGGTACAACCCTTTACAATGAAACAGGGGATATTTATTTAGTAGCAGATGTTCTTGGACACAAGGATGTAAATACTACAAGAAAGCATTATGCACAGATGCAGGATGATAACAGACGAAAGGCGGCAAGGGCAGTAAAATTAAGAGATTAATGGTGGTAATATGGAATATACAAATAAGGCACTTGAACTTATAGAAAATGAAAAGTGGTATGAGGCTCAATGTGTGCTTAAGGCGGCTGTTGAAAAGGAGCCTTGCTGTGAAAGTTATAACAACTTAGGTGTATTTTACATTGATAACGGGATACAGTATAAGAATAAGGCATCAAAAGAAGCAAAGGAGCTTGGATATAAATATTTAAAAATGGCTGAACATTGTAATTTGAATTATAAAAACTTAATTGCTCTTGCTGAATATAACTATCATTACGGTAATGTGGATGATGCCTGTAAGTTTTATAAAAAGGCATCAGAGTTTGATAAAAATTATCTTGTTTACAATAATCTTGCCTGTGGCTGTTATAAGCTTGGGGGATATGTTAAGGCTGTAATGTATTTTGACAAGGCTTTAAAAATTGCTGATAAAAATATTGATGATATTAAAATATCATATTGTTATGCAATGCTTAAATGCAAAGAGGATTACGGTGATGTTTTGGGTACAATAAGTGATGAAAACCTGACGGTTCTTGACCGTTTTGTACTTTATTACTTTAACGGTGCTATTGAAAAGGCTTATAAGCTGGCTGACAGAGTAATTGAAGATTGGGAGTTTAATTTGCCTGTTCTCGCCATGCTTTATGAGTGCATTGAAAAAAATAATGTTGTGGATTTAAACAGGTTTGACAGTGAAATTATTAAACTTGTAAGCAATAAGGAAAAAAGAAGTGAAATAATAAAGGATTATAACTATTTGCCTGTTATGCTTTGGCAATGTAAGTATATTGGTTGTGAAAAACATTGAAAAGAGGTTGATTTTATGTACAAGGTTTTGACTATAGCAGGAAGTGACTGCAGCGGTGGTGCAGGCATTCAGGCAGATATTAAAACAATAACTGCTCACGGTATGTATGCAATGTCTGCTATTACATCATTGACAGCACAAAATACTACAGGTGTTTATGGTGTTTATGACTCAAGTCCCGAGTTTCTTGCTAATCAGCTTGATTGTATATTTACCGATATTGAGCCTGATGCTGTTAAAATCGGTATGGTATCGGATAAGGCTCTTATTAAAACTATAGCTGAGAAGTTAAAAAAATATAAGGCAGAAAATGTTGTACTTGACCCTGTTATGGTAGCAACAAGCGGCAGTAAGCTTTTAAAAGATGATGCTATTGACGTACTTGTAAGTGAGCTTATGCCTATTGCAAGACTTATTACTCCTAATCTTGACGAGGCAGCGGTTCTTGTTGGCAGAAAAATTAAAACTGTTGATGAAATGAGAATAGCAGCTGAGGAACTTGGGAAAAAATATAACTGTGGCGTACTTGTTAAGGGCGGTCATTTAGATGAAATGGCTACAGATGTGTTATTTGACAAGGGTAAATTTTGTGAGTTTACCTCTGAAAGAATAAGTACAAGAAATACTCATGGAACAGGCTGTACATTAAGCTCAGCCATTGCCTGTAATATTGCTAAGGGATGCAGTCTTGCCGAAAGTGTTAAAAATGCTAAGGTTTACTTAACGGGAGCTTTAAAGTATGGTCTTGATTTAGGCAAGGGGACCGGTCCCGTAAATCATTGTTATTTGATTGGAAAGCAGATTTATTAATCAGGAAAATAAAATATTATTCAATATTGAATTTTTGCTTGAAAATGTTTTTAGCTATATAATAAATGGATATACATTGTAAAAATAGGTGATTAAATGAAAAAAATACTTGTAATATTAACAGGTGGCACAATAGGCAGCAAATCCGACAACGGTACTGTTGATGTAAGTTCTGAGGCTGCATATAATATTATAAATTTGTATTATGAAAGATATGGCAGAGATGTGGAATTTGATGCAATTCAGCCTGTAAATATATTAAGTGAAAATATAACATCAGATATATGGATTGAGCTTTGTAATTGTCTTGACAATGTTGATTATGATAATTACAGCGGCATTATTATATGTCATGGTTCCGATACCCTTACCTACACTGCTAATATTGTGGGTATGCTTTATAACAGGCTGCCTTTACCTGTTGTACTTATTGCTGCAAATTATGAACTTACAGATGAAAGAAGTAATGGAATAATTAATTCCAGAAGTGCTGTTTGTCTTATAAGGTCTGTTTTAAGGGGTGTATTTGTTGCTTACGGCAATGATAAAGGTGATAATGATATCTATATTGCTACAAGAATTGTTGAAGCAGATCCCTATCTTGACCGGTACAGAAGTTTTGACGGTAAGCCATGGGGCAATATTGTTGGGGGCAGACTTGTTGTGAATATGTCACCAAGTGTTGAAGAATTAAATTCTTTTAAGTCTTTAAGCATTAAAAGACCTGATAATTTTAGTAACAAAGTGATGCTTATAAGCCCATATCCTGATATGGATTACGATAATATAAATCTTGATGGAGTAAGTGCAGTAGTTCACTATATGTATCATTCTGCAACAGCTTGTACAGCAGGAGAAAAAACATCTGTAATTAAATTTGCAAAAAGGTGCAAAGAAAAGTGCATTAGCCTCTATATGGCATCTTTTAAGGAAAGAAATATAGAAAGAGCTTATTCCTCAAGCAGAGAAATTTTAAAAGAAGGGGTTATTCCTCTTTTTAACATTTCTCCCGAGGCTGCATATATAAAGGTTCTTATTGCAGAAAATTCTGAAAATTTTGATATAAACAAAACTATATATTTTGAAAGTCTTTGATATATAACTATGAAAAATTAATCGGTTTACTTTAAAAGAAATACTTGGTTTTAAAATAATGATACTAAATGACGATTAAGACCTTTGCCTTTGGGTAAGGGTCTTAATTTTTGGTAAAACGCAAAAAACTGTTTATTTTTTGTTAAAAATGTTGTATAATGATAACAATATAAAAAATGGAGTGTGTATCGTGAATAAAATAAAAATATTATTTAGAAATATATTTAATATACTGTTTAGAGATAAGCTTATATGGAGATTGGCATTAAATGATTTTAAAACAAAATTTGCCGGCTCCTATTTTGGTATAATATGGGCATTTGTACAACCTATATGCACAATACTTGTATTTTGGTTTGTGTTTCAGTTTGGATTTAAGAGTCAGGATGTAGGGGATGTGCCATTTATTCTGTGGTTTATGACAGGGCTTATACCGTGGTTCTTTTTTTCAGAGGCATGGAATACTGCTACCAATGCCTTTATTGAATACAGCTATTTGGTTAAAAAAGTAGTATTTAAAATTAACATATTGCCTTTGATTAAAATTATATCAGCATTACTTGTCCACATGTTTTTTGTTGTATTTATGATTGTATTTTATTTGTGCTATGGAGTTAAGTTTGACCTATATGTACTTCAGCTCTTATATTATTGTATATGTATGATTGCTCTTGTTGTGGTTCTTAGTTTTATTACAGCACCTTTGGTTGTGTTCTTTAAGGACTTAACACAGATAATGAATATTGTTATTCAGTTTGGTATGTGGCTTACTCCAATAATGTGGAATATAGACACAATGGATATTTCTGCCGGTACTAAGTTTTTATTTAAGCTTAATCCTATGTATTATATAGTACAGGGTTACAGGGACAGCCTTATTTATAAAAATATATTTTTCTTTAATATTAAGCAGACTGTATATTTTTGGCTTTTGATTGTAATATTTGCTTTTGTAGGCTGCCACATATATAAAAGGCTTAAGCCTCACTTTGCAGATGTTTTATAAAGGAGTTAGTTTATGAGTGATATTTCGGTTAAGGTAGACAATCTTAGTAAAGTTTACAGATTGTATGAAAAGCCTATTGACAGATTAAAGGAGTCTTTAAGTCTTACTAAAAAATGTTACCATAAGGAACATTATGCTTTAAAAAATGTTTCTTTTGAAATAAAGAAAGGTGAAACTGTAGGCATTATTGGTGTAAATGGTGCCGGCAAATCCACAATTCTTAAAATAATTACAGGAGTACTTAATCCCAGCGGAGGCAGTGTTACTGTAAATGGCAAAATATCTGCTCTTTTGGAGCTTGGCGCCGGCTTTAATCCTGAATATTCAGGTATGGAGAATATATATCTGAATGGAACTATGATGGGTTTTTCAAAGGAAGAAATAGATGCAAAGGTTGATTCAATACTTGAATTTGCCGATATTGGTGATTTTATTAATCAGTCTGTTAAAACTTATTCAAGCGGTATGTTTGTACGCCTTGCTTTTGCGGTTGCAATTAATATTGAACCTGAAATATTAATTGTAGATGAGGCATTAAGTGTTGGTGATGTGTTCTTTCAAGCTAAGTGTTACAAAAAATTTGATGAATTTAAAAAAATGGGCAAAACCATACTTTTGGTTAGTCACAGTTTAAGCAGTATTTCAAAATATTGTGACAAGGTCATATTATTAAATAAAGGGGAAAAGCTTGCAGAGGGAGATGCTCCTGAAATGATAGACCTTTATAAAAAACTTCTTGTAAATCAGTATGATGAAGAGGCAGAAAGTGACAGCGTTGAAGATATAATGAATATTGGAGCTGAACTAAATGATGGCGAACTTTGTAAAAGTAAGCTGACACTTAATCCCATAATAAATAGTTACGGAAACGGTATGGCTGAAATTTATGATTTTGCTATATTTGATGACAGAGGAAAGATTGTAAATCAAATTACAAAAGGCTCTGTTTTTAAAATAATGATGAAAGTAAAATTTAATCAGGCTATCAGTGATCCTATTTTTGCTTTTACAATAGTTAATTTACAGGGTACAGATGTTACGGGAACTAATACTATGATTGAAAATATTAATTTTGAAAGTCCGAATGCTAATGAGGTTAAAGAAATTACATTTACACAAAGAATGGATATACAAGGCGGAGAATATCTTTTAAGTCTTGGCTGTACAGGCTATATGGACGGAAATTTTACTGTATACCACAGACTTTATGAAATATGTAACATTAATGTGATTTCTGATAAGGATACAGTTGGATTTTATGATATGAATTCTGAAATTGAGGTTCGTTGATGGAGGTGCGTAATATGGCTTTAACTGAAAAAATCGGAAATGTGATGCTAAATTTAGATTATTATAGCGGTGAAGATTTATATTGTGATGGACAAGTTGAGGATGATTTGCTTAATATTGTATCAAATAATGATAAATCTGATTATAGTAAAATTATAGAACAAAGAAGGGACTGGGCTATATTGTACCATCTTTCAGAAAAACGACAAAATATTATAAGTTGGTATCCTATAGAAGTATATATGAATGTTTTGGAAATTGGTGCAGGCTGTGGTGCAATTACGGGAAATCTTGCAGACAGAGCCAAAAAGGTAACGTGCATTGAATTATCCAAAAAGAGGAGTACAATTAATGCTGTTAGAAATAAGAAATACAATAATATTGAAATATTTGTAGGAAATTTTCAGGAAATACAGCCAAACTTAAATGATGAATTTGATTTGGTGACTTTAATCGGCGTTTTTGAATATGCTGAAAAATATATAGACAATAAGCGTCCTTATCATCAATTTTTAGACATTGCAAAAAGTCTTATAAGAAAAGGCGGAAGGATTATTATTGCTATTGAAAATAGGCTTGGTATGAAATATTGGGCCGGTTGCAAGGAAGACCATGTTTGCAAATACTATGAGTCTATTGAAGGCTATTCTAAAACTGAAGGGGTAAAAACTTTTGGCAAGACTGAGTTAGAAGAAATAATTAATTGTGTTGGATTTTCTGAAGTTAAGTTCTATTATCCATATCCGGACTATAAATTTACTGAATTAATATATTCTGATGATTATTTGCCGAGAATCGGAGATTTGGTAAATAATATCAGAAATTTTGATAATGACAGAATTATTACTTTTGATGAAAGTAAGGCTTTTGACAGTGTAATTAAAAATAATTTGTTTCCAATGTATTCAAATTCTTTTTTTGTAGAATTAAAGAAATAGGGAGATATGTATGAAAGAAATTTTATATGTTAAATTTTCAAATGAACGCAATGACAATTATAAAATAAAAACATTAGTAGTAAAAATAGATGGAATAAGATATGTAGAAAAATTAGCGGCAAGTGTTGTTGCAAAGAGTCATATTATAAATATTGCCAAACAATATAATAAATTAATAAAATATTATAACAGTAATGAAATTCTTATTAATAATTGTAAAGTTGTTGATGAGCATGTGCAATTTGAATTTGTAGAGGGAATAAGTTTTGATAAGAAACTTGACAATTTATTATTTGAAGACGGGAATTATATTGGTGCAATTAATGAAGTAGAAAAGTTTTTTTATTTGATCTCTGATGTGAAGAGTCGTGTGCCTTTTAAAGAAACAAGTGAATTTATTCAAATATTTGGAAATGCAGAATACTTAGAAGGCTATGATAGTTTTACTGTGAGTAATATTGATGTTGCTTTTTCTAATGTTATTATAAATAATTCAGGTTATAACTTAATTGATTATGAATGGGTATTTGATTTTCCTATACCAATTAAATATGTAGAGTACAGAGCTATATTAAACTATGTTCTTGACAATCCTAAAAGAGGTATTATAATTGAAAACGGCATATTTGACAAACTTGGACTAACTGATAAAGAAATTAGTTGTTTTGAAAAAATGGAGAAAAATTTTCAAAAATATGTTTATAAAGATAGTTTCATAAATAATAATTTTTATAAATTACTGAATGTTAAAAATTATAATATGGTAGAATATGCTGAAAAGTTGGAGTTGGAATCATTTAAATATATTACAGATATATTTTTTGATTATGGCAATGGAATAGTACCTGAATCGGTTATAAGTTTGAATAACGCAAACAAAGACGGTTATGGCAATGTAGAAGTAGAGATTAATGGAAACCCACGTGCTGTTAGAATTGATCCGGTAACAGAATACTGTATATTAAGCAATGTTAAAATTGAAGCAATAACAAAAGCAGGAAAATATTCACCTGAGGTAGGTACAAACGGATATAAAATTGATGACAAAACTTTTCTATTTAATGATCCTGATACACAGTTTTATATAGCTACAGATGAAAAAACAAAAAAAGTAAAAATGACCTATAATATTAAAGTTATTGATAAAAGTACGGCAGATAATATAATAAATGAAATTGAAAATATAAAAGAAAGTAATATCAGATTGAATAATACTATTGCTGAGCTTAATAGTACAATAATTAAAAAAGATAATGTGATAAATGAAAAAAATATTATTTTAGAAGAAAGAGATAATTGCATAAACACTCAAAACAGTGAAATAACACGCTTAAACAGCATTGTTTTGAGTAAAAATAATCAGATTAATGAAATTTATAATTCCACTTGTTGGAAAATTACAGCTCCTATTAGATTTATAGCAGGAGGCACTAAAAAGTTTTTGAGAAATAATGCTATTACAGGTAAAGGTTACGAGTTCCTTTATTATATGAGAAGATTCGGATACAGGACAGCAGTTGAGCATTTAAAAAAAGCTAATATTTTGAAAAGAGTATCTACTCAGGTATGTAACGATGTCATTGGCATGGAATCTGTCGTACCTTTAGTTGACATTAATAAAAAGATTGCCGTGCATCTTCATTTATATTATGTGGATTTGATAGAAGAATTCTGGAAGTATTTTAATAATATTCCTTTTAAATTTGATTTGTATGTTTCTTGCAAATCAGGAAGCAATATAAAAGAAATTTCAAAAAAATTTAAAACTTTAAAAAATGTGCAAAATGTGAAAGTTGAAGAAACAATAAACAGAGGAAGAGACATTGCACCGCTTTATGTTCAATTTGGTAAGGAAATTGAGCAATATGACTATTTTTTGCATGTTCACAGTAAAAAATCAATTTATTCAGGTAAAGAACAGTATGGCTGGAGGCAGTTTAGTTTAGACTGTCTTTTAGGCAATGAAGAAACAATAAGGAAAATTTTTTCTCTTTTTGAATCAGACAAAAGAATTGGTCTTTTTTATCCCGAGACATTTGGAGATATGCCTATAATAGCTCAGGATTGGCTTTTGAATGCAGGTATGGGCAGGGAATTTTTAAATAGTATGGATATAGAATTTGAAGACGGTTTTTTCAATTACCCTGTGGGCAGCTTTTTTTGGGCAAATACTGCGGCTCTTAAACCTATATTTGAAAGAAAAATTAAATATGAAGATTTTCAGGAAGAATTGGGACAGACAGACGGTACACTTGCTCACGTTTTGGAGCGAGCTGTCTCATTTGTTTCAAAAAGCAGAGGCTTTATTGATGCAATATATGATATTAAAAAGAATATCGTTTCTTTAGGAAAAAGTTATAAATTATATGAAAACTATTTTAATACAAATATTGAGGATGCGAAAAATTATATAGCGGATTTTGATATTGTAACTTTTGATATTTTTGATACTCTTATAACAAGAAATATATATATGCCTGATGATATTTTTAATATAATGAAACTTAAAATTGAAAAAGAATTTGGGATTAAGTGTAATTATATTGAAATGAGAAAAAAGGCTGAGGCACTGGCATGGGAAAAGAAAAAAGAATATACTTCCATAAATGACATATATGCTGAACTTATGGCATTAATGAACATATCTGAGGAAATATCCGAAAAGATAAAAAGAATGGAAATAGAGCTTGAATTTAAACTGTGTGTGCCCAGAAGAGATATACTTGAAATATTTAATTATGTAAAGAATCAAGGTAAAAAGATTATCCTCATAAGTGATATGTATTTAAATAAAGAAATTGTAAGTAAAATACTTAAAAATTGCGGTTATGAAGGATACAATGAGCTTTGGATTTCTTGTGATATGGGTATGAGAAAAGATAATGGCACAATGTGGAATAAATTTTTTAGTCATTATGGTGCTTTTAAAACCATACATGTTGGTGATAATCCTCAGTCTGATATTCAGGCTGTTATTGATAGGAAAAGAGAAAGCTTTTTTGTAATAAATCCAAGAACAGCTTTCAAAATGAGTAAGTATTATGATACTCTTAAAAATTATATTAATGGAGAAATTATAAACTCAATTTTACTTGGTATGTTTATAAACGGAGGTATTTATAATTCACCGTTTTGCCAGGGAATTGATGGCGAACCCGAGATAAATGATTATGAAACTATGGGATATAGTGCTTTTGGTCCTTTATTTAGTATATTCAGTTTATGGATTAACCAAGTTACAGATAAGAATGATGTCCTTATGTTTTTAGCTAGGGAAGGCTATATATTTGAACAGGTTTATAATAATATATATAAGCATAATGAATCTGAAAAACGTTCTACAGTCTATTTTCTTGCTTCAAGAAGAGCTGTATCTGTTGCAGCCATACGAGGACGAAATGAAGTGGAGAGTATTTTAGCACAGTACTACAGGGGAAGTTTTTCAAACCTATTGAAATCCAGACTTGGTATTGAGCTTTATTCTGATATTGATGATTGCCATATAAATATGCCTGAGGATTTGGAGAAGGTTATGAAAAACCTGGAAGTTTATTTAGAGGATATTTATAATAAAGCTCAGGAGGAAAGAGAAAACTATTTGAATTATATTAAAAATTTGGGAATAGATAATAATGGGGTTGTAATTGATGTCGGATATTCCGGTACGATACAATATTATCTGGCAATGCTTTTAGAAAGTAAATTGCCGGGAGCATACCTTTCTACTTCAACAAACAGAAAACCTGAAAAATTATTTTGCAGATGTAGTTCTTTATATCCGTTAAATGATGTTTTAGAGGAAAAGACAAATAAGATTTTTAAAAATCAACTTTTTCTTGAGGCAGTTTTAAAAGCTCCTTATGGACAACTAATTTCATTTGAAAACAAGGAAGGTAAAATTTTACCTGTATACAAAAACGATAATGAAATTAGTAGTGAATTGAAAGAATTGCAAAATGGCATACTAAAATATGCAGAAGTTTTTGGAAGCATTATTGGTAATTTAAAATATAAAGGTGAAATATGCAGCAATATTGTGGCAGATATGTTTGACATTTGTCTTACAGGTGGTTGGATGACTGAAAAAATTGCCAATATTATGAGTGTGCAGGATGACTATTGTGAAAATGGCAGTCATAAATTTAATATAAAAAGCAAAAATTGGGACATTATAAAGAAATAAA
This sequence comes from Candidatus Gallispira sp., assembly GCA_048359195.1. Taxonomy (GTDB): domain Bacteria; phylum Bacillota; class Clostridia; order Lachnospirales; family CAG-274; genus Gallispira. Next base: position 6,598 of record DBGCRA010000022.1, on the reverse strand, counting down.
AATAAGGCTGTTGCATAATTAAATTTTGCAGCAGCTTTAATTGGAGATTGGAGTGATTATTTGAGTAGAAGGATTTATTTAAGAAGTATTATAGCTATTTTGCTCCTTGTACTTATAGCTATGTTATGTATTGTTATTAATACAGGCTTTAGCAAAAAATATAAAGAGAAAAACATAGAATTTACAGATCTTATTGAAAATTCAAGTGAAATAAAGGATTTTGAAGAAAAAGACGGAATATTAAGTTCAAAAAGCGATGATCCGTGGATTTTGTATAGTAATACAGATATTGAAAATATTAAAACAATAAATATTTATGTGGATTATCTTTCTGAAAACTATACTAAATCTGAAATTTTCATTATGTATGAAAATGGTGGTTTAAGCAGATATGAAAAAAAATTTGAATTAGGTGAAAATATTATTGATATATATAAAAAATCGGATAATATTTCATCAATAAGATTTGATTTGCTTGTGGAAAATAATCAGAAAATAGGGATTAGAAATATTTGCATAAATGATAAGGACAGCCTTTATGAGGCTTTAGCGGTTCACAGAACATATTTGATATCTGTATTATTTAATTGTGTGCCTTATATTCTTCCGATTTCTGCTTTAATATTAATAACATATATTGTTTTAAATATAAAATTGAGGGAAAATAAAATAAGGACAGTTGTTATCAGTGGATTTTTTTCTTTTGTAATTGCAATTATATGTTTTTGTTTTATGATTTTTGGAGCAGATATAATATATTCTAACAATGTATTGTCTTTTGACGAATTTATTGATAATCAGAATAACACAAAGGATTTTGATGTCAATGGCAATGTGCTTATATCAACATCTAATGATCCTTGGGTATATTGTTATTATAATAAGGCAAATACGGTAAGAACAATTACAATAAATGTAAACAGTTTGTCTACAGATTATACTGAATCTGAATTATTTGTTTTTTATGGCAATGATGAAGACAAATTTGAACTTATTCCTTTTAAAATCAGAGAAGGTGAAAATAATATAATTATTCCAAAGTATTTGGAAAAAATTAATTATTTTAGATTTGATTTAGTTACAAAGCGAGATATACAAATTGAAATCAATAATATAGAGTTTAATAATCCCAAAATAATGAAACCTGTGGTCAGAGATGAAATACTAAACTTATTTTCTAAAATTATTGTGTGGATGTTGTTTATTTCAACTACAGTTATTATGGTTATTTTAGGCAGAAGAACAACTGTTAATAAAAAATTAAGTTTATTTGTAAATGCTCATAGTAATTTAATTCTTACGTTGATGAGCTTTATTATGTATTGTTTGGGATTTTACTTTGGAATAATTTCTATTATTGCTGTTGCATTAATAAGCTTTTTTATTGGAAAATATAGTAATTCGGTTATTATTAAAAGGAAATCAGAGAGTATATTTTCTATAATTGTAATTTTATTAGCAATATTATTTATGTATATATTTATTCCTGATGTTGCAATTAATAGATTTTTTGTAGGAATGCAAAGTTACGATAGAATAAGTATTATTGTGTTTTTAGCATTTAATTATGTGCTGGCTAATACAACAGCCTTGGTTACAAGTGGCATGAAAGAAAATGATTGCAAAAGCGGCCGTAAATTAAGTATAGAAAATATAATATCAATTATTGCTGATTACGTAATTATATTTGTAATGACAGTATTGATAGAGGTATTGGTTAAATGTTTTATTAATAAAGCAGCATTTACAACTGTTTTATTTAATGTAATTAATTCGGATACACTTTTATTAAGTATATTGCTTGTTGCGGTTATATATTATTTTATCAAAAGTCTATTTGGAGAAATTATTGGCAGAATATTAGCAATATTATTTTATTTATTCTTCTTTATTGGAAATTATGTAAAATTAAAATTTCATGATACAGTTTTTAAACCTATGGATATTTTGCAAATAAGTGACTTTTTTTCTATTGTTACACGTTATATTCATCCAATATTTTTTTATGGATGTATTATAGTGTTGCTTCTCTTAGCGATATATTTAATATATGTTAAAAGAAATACTGTTATTAAATATAAGCCTAATATATGGTGTGCTGTTGTAAGTATTATTGTTGTTTTTTATTTTGCTAAATGTATAGAAGATAATAAGTTTATTGATATGGGTATAAATTCTGAACAGTTATGGGAAGGCACTGAAAGTTGTGTAAATCAACAGGGTATAGTTTGTTATAGTTATATTGAATTTGCAGAAATAACAAAGATTTATCCAAAGGCGACTGAAGATTATAGTGAAAAAAATATGCTGGCACTTAAGGAAGAATTTGATTTTATTGAAAATAACAATAACAGTACAGATGTAAAACCGGATGTTATTCTTATTATGGAAGAATCATTATTTGATGTTACCGTGATTCCTGAAGTTAATTTTTCTATTGATGTTTCTCAGAATTTAAAGAAATTCAAAAAGGGAAATGTTATATCACCCAAATATGGCGGAGGTACGGCTTCTGTAGAGTTTGAAGCACTTACAGGTATGAGTAATTTCTTTTTCCTTGATAATGTTGTGCCTTATGTTACTTATTGGAACAATGAGAATAAAGATATTCCGGGATTAGCTGAAGAATTTAACAATAATGGGTATAATACAGTTGCTATACATCCTAACGATGGCAACATATACAACAGAAATGTTGTATATAATTGTATGCAATTTGATAAATTTTTAGAAAAAGAAGACATGGATTTTTCAGAGAAAAATATAACAGATGATTCGTATTTTAAGGATAATGCTTTGGCGGATGTAATTGAAGACGAATTGGATAAATCTACTAATGAGCCGAATTTTATATTTGCTGTCACTATTGAAAACCATACATTATATAGAAATAAATATAGTAAAACCGAATTAAAGCTTAGTTCGGATAAACTTGAGGATAGTGAACTTCGTGAACTGGAACAGTATAGTGAAGGTGTTTTGAATGCCGACAGATTTATAGAAAAAATGATTAATATAGTTGACAATGCAGACAGGCCGACTATTCTTTATATCTGGGGGGATCATTTACCGTCATTATCGGCATTCAATACTCTTGGGTTTAAAAATAATAAGTACAACAAGTACTCAACTCCTTTAATAGCATATTCTAACTATAAAAATATAGAAATTGGACAGGAATATATTACACCAAATCAGATTGCACCTCAGATATTAAGGGACGCTGAAATTAACTATAGCTCTTATTTTGATTTTATTTATTCTTTAAGAGAAAAATATCCGGTTATACAGAAAGAATTTGGTGTTGATCCTAATGATGAGCTTATTAAAAAATATCAAGAAGTTCAATATGATTTACTTTTTGGAAATAAATATTTATTGTCGGATAAATAAAAAATGTCGGTTCATTTTGAACCGGCTTTTTCTTTGTTTTCCTTATTTCTTTTTGCCATAAGTCCTCCGATTTTGCCGCTTTCCTTAGATGTCAATGATTTCCAGCCCTGTTCTTTGACTTTATCAAGGAGTCCAAGCTCTTCAGCAATTTCATATTTCATAATATCCTCAGGCTTTAATACTTTCTTTTTCGTCATTTAATCACCTCTTTTAAATATATAATTGCCTTTATAATAAAAAATTATGTAGATTTTTCTTCCAAATTTTGACCTTTTTCAAATTGTATAAATATTACCTTATAAACAAATAATAGCTTTACAAGTTAAATTTGTTTTTAGGATGAAATACTGTGAAAGCTACAGGTATTGTAAGAAGAATAGATGATTTGGGAAGAGTTGTTATACCTAAGGAAATTAGAAGAACTTTGAGAATTAGGGAAAGTGACCCGTTATAAATAACATTGTCAGAGTACATAGAGAATGGAAATAAGCCGGATTGGTTTATAAATGCTATTCACAAGCAATACAAAATGTAGATGCATATTCTATAACAGGACAAACTCACGAGTAAACAAATTGTAAACAAGAATTAATATAACACCGCCTTACTTATGTTAACCCTTTTTTTATTGTGTGTTTTTTATTGACATTATATGTTATTGGACTTAGAATAAAAATGTAAGTAAATTATGTATTTAGTGGGGTGATATTATGAAGGATAAGTATAAAAATATTGATGAAATAAAATTATTAAAAAAGTCTAAGCTTTATATGGAAACACTATCACAGGGTATTAATCCTTTTACAGGAGAATATTTTGAGGATTCATTATTAGAAAATGAAAAGTTGCAGAGTTGCTTTGATTATATTTCAGATGTACTTGCTGAGATTATTGAAATGGGTGGTATAAATAGTGTAAAAAGAAAGAAAATAGGAAGGTTTGTAATTACAAAAGAACAAAGTGATAAAATTGCTTATTCTAAAGAGCCCATTGGAATTAATGCTCTTGCATCAATAATAAATAATGTAATTGATTTGAATATATCTGACAAAATTACGGGAAATCAGCTTGCGAATATGCTGTATGAGCTTGGATATTTATCACAAATTGAGGGTACAAAGCAAAAGTGTATAAATGAAAAGTCCGCAGAAGTTAGCATTAAAGACATTGATAGAGAAGATTATAATGGAAGAAAGTATAGACAGATTATTTATAGTAGTGAAGCACAGAAGTTTGTTGTTGAAAAGCTTTTAGCAAGTGATTTGAATAATCAGAAAAAATAAAAATCAGTTTTATATATATCTAACAAAGGAGTTTGCCATGAGAGTTAAGCTGGATGATATAATTAAAGCATTGGAATTTACTAATATGGAAATTAAATACTATTATCATACAAAAACAGAAAGTATAGTTATGGTAGGAAGCTATATTGAATCAGATGTTACATACGATGAAATTGATGAAAACCGGGATGATTATATTCCACTTCCTGACAGATTTGACATTGATGAGTATAGTATAATGGAAGGGTTTATATATGGACTTCCGGAGGGTCGGAAGAAATATATATTGGAGGATGCAATAAGAGGTAGCGGTGCTTTCAGGAGATTTAAGGATAAGGTAAGTGATTTAGGTTTGGAACGGAAATGGTATAATTATCGTGATGATGAGTATATAAGGATTGCTAAGGAATGGTGCAGTGAAAATAACATTGAGTATGTAGAGTAGGTGACAGCATAATGAGAACAGAAATTTCAATATACGATTTTGATGAAGTACTTGGTGATGTTGTATTAATGAGAGGTATGGACTATTATGAAAACGGACATATTATAAGTTTTGATGTTTTTGACGATGAGGTAACTGCCGTTGTTTCCGGATATGATGATTATAATGTAAAAATGTATATTGACGACAAAGGAAATGTTTTATCACATTACTGTAATTGCCCTTATGATATGGGTGAATATTGTAAGCATGAAGTAGCTGTTATGTATGCCTTAAGAAAATATTTTAAAACACATACCAAAAAGAAAGTAGATAAAAAGGAACTCAAAAATATTCTTAAGGAGCAGTCAGTGGATACTCTTGCTGAAATATTATATGATTTAGCTTGTTCGGATGAAAAGCTTAGAAATAGGCTTTGTATTAGGTTTAAAGAAAAAAACGATACTGCGGAAAAATGTATCAATTTGGTGAGAAAATATGTTGATATGTACCATAAAGAGGATGGTATTGAGGATGGTATTAATGTTGAAGATACAGATGAATTAATGGAAGGCATATACATTGCTATTGATAAAGCTGAAGATATTAGGGAGAATAATCCAATAGAAGCAGTAAGGGCTTATATTGGGATTATTGATTTGATTAGTTCTCTTGAGTTTTATGAGGATGACTATTATGACAGATATTATTATAATTATGAGGATGGTGATTTGTCTGAGGATGTTATGTATGCCATTGATGATTTATGTGACAAAATTGAACTATTTATTGGTTCTAAATATAGCAATGATATTTTCAAAATAGTATATAATAAAACTGCAGGTAATGTTTACAGCATATATTATAATTTATGTGTTGAGTTTTGCGATAGTGATGAAAAAAGAAAACTTATTGAAAAATTAATTGCTGATTTAGATGATGAAAAAAGCCGTATATATTTTGAATTTGAGCTTTTGAAGAAGTTGGATAATAATAAGGTTAATGATTTTATAAATAAGCACTTGGATGATGATTACTTCAGGAGTATTGCAATAAGAAATGCATTTAAAGATGGAGATTTTGAAAGAGTGATAAACCTTGAGGACACAGCTCCAAAAAAAGATATTTATTCAGGTGATAGGCGTCAATGGAAAATGTTAGCTATGGAGTCTTATGAAAAGTTATCGAGAAATGACAAAGCAAAAGAATATATTATGTTTTTTATTAATATTGGAAATGATGAGTATATTGAAAAATACAAAAAGCTGTGTACTGATAATGAGTGGACAGAAGTGCGAAAATCTATTCTTATGACTTATCATAGCAGATATAAAGATAAATATGTAAAGCTACTTATAAGCGAAAATATGATTGATGAACTTTTCAATTATTGCAGTACAAATAAAAATACTATATTTAAACTGTATGAAAATTTTAAAGAAAAGTATAATGATGAAGCAAAAAGTTTGTTTTATAGTGAGATTATGAAAGAAGCTGA
>DBGCRA010000021.1:0-8059 GCA_048359195.1 Candidatus Gallispira sp. | reverse complement strand
TCGTTCATAATTTTCCTAAGCCTGTCCGTTCTAAAACTATTTGCTTTCATTGTTTTCACCTCCTGCAATCCTGCCTGTCATAATCAAGCAACCCCTTGCACCCCTTGTCCCTGTACAGGTCACAATAGCTGCACTTGTTGCATACACTGCTGTATTTCATAATTTTCTCCTTTCTTAAGTAAGTACTTTATGGTTATATAGCTTGTCCTCCTATACAGCCATCAGGCTGTATCCTTTGATTCAAGCTCTTTTGCAACTTCAGCAGCAATAATACTTTTTCTAGCACCATCAACAACATCTTGAAGTATTGCCCTAATTTCCTCAGCAGACCGGCAAGCTCTGCTTTCGTCCCATTCAAGAATCGTATTGCCGTTCTTAATGATTTTATTTTTACTCATATAATCACCTCACTTTATTTTATTTATCGTATACTTTGTACAATTACAAATTAATCCACCTGAGCTTTTATAATTCATAACTTTATATTCCATTTTTCTACACCTTTTGTTATAATTAACTTATAAAAAACTTGCATAGTTTTTATTAATTAAACAGAAAGGAGGAAACACAATGGAATTTGGTAAATGGGATTCAGCCATTCATAAGGAAGTAGAACAACTTAAGAGAATTTCTACTGCACAAAAAATCAAAGCTAAAGATATAGTTATTGATTCCGAAGAACAAATTGCCCAAATCAAAGGTAGTGATGGAATTTACGATGTTACGCTTAATTCTTGTACTTGCATGGATTTTTCAATCAGAAGGCTTCCTTGCAAACACATTTATCGCCTTGCTTCCGAATTAAATCTTGTTGATGAACTACCTACTATCAACAAGGATGCTTCCGAAGCATTTAATGCAACTATTCAAGAAGAAATAACTCGTTTCAGAACACTTTATGAAAACGGTGCTATTTCCCTTGAAAAGTTTGTTAAAATTGCTAATGCATTATTAAGCAAATAACTTAAAGTATTTTGCAATGCGGAGTGACTTTTTTCTCCACATTGCAAACTCAGTTAATGATAAATCACTAAAATGTTATTTTAGCTAGCTATGCAGTTTTTACATCTGCATCATCTATAAAATACTCTAATTGAACACATAACGCTTTGCAAATTGCTGCATATTCTTCAATAGATATTTTTCTTCTTACATTAAAAATATCATATAAAATTCTGACATTTAAATCAGCTTTATGAGCCAACTCCTTTACAGTAATTCCTTTCTCATCAATGTAATCTTTTATTTTTTCTGCCATGATAATCACCTCACTACACTTGTTATGTACTTCCGCATTCTCTCAATACAGGATTTCTGTATTTCGATAATATTATATCACAGAAATCCTGTACTGTCAACTTAAAATATTACGCAATTTCCGTAATTGATTTTGTGCAATATAGCTAAAATTACAGATTTTCTGTATTTTGTATTGCAATTACAGAAAATCTGTAATATAATATATATAGAGGTGATAAACATGGGAATTTATAGAGATAACATACGCAATAATATTATTAAGTACAGAAAAAAATTAGGTTTAAAACAAAGCGAATTGGCTGAAAAGCTTAATGTAAGTACAACAGCTGTTTCAGGATGGGAACGAGGTGCAAATGCACCTGACATAGAAACTTTAATTAAAATATGTCAAATATTTAAAATTTCCCTCTCAGAGATGTATGGTGTTAAAAATGAAAACTTAACTTATGATGAGTTGGCAATCATTGAAAAATACAGACAATTAGACACTATCAGTAAACATATTATTGAATATATTCTTGATGCTGAGTTGTCAAGGTTTTCTGAAGATGAGTTTGTAACAACTGTAGCTGCTAGAGGCAACAGTGAGCAAAAAGCAAAGCTCAGCAGAAAAGCTATCGAAAAAGATTTAAAGAAGTCAATGTCAACCGGATTTGATGATTAATTTCCATATATTTACTCTATTTCCAATGATTTACTAAGGAAAAAATACCACTTTATACTACAATATAGTAGAAAGGAGTGGTATATATGTACACAAATTATAAAATTGCAAGAGATACCGCATGGAAAACTTTAATTGAGGTAGGAATAACTCAATTGCCTCTAAAGCTATCATTAATAGCTAAACATTATAATATACAAATTATTAGTTATTGCGATAGCGGACAAGAGCATATAGAAAACGAAGATGGTTATAGTACAAAACTTGATGGCAAGCTAATAATTTATTTTAATGAACTTAAACCAACAAATCGAATCAGGTTTACTATTGCTCATGAACTTGGTCATTGTATTTTAGGGCATGTACTTGATAATGAATATACTTACAGATTTAACAGCGAAGCTGATAAGTACAAAGACGTCAAAGAAATACAAGCTAATGTATTCGCTAGAGATATATTAATGCCTGCAACAGTTTTACATAGTATAGGCGCAAGCTCAGCCGAGGATATAGCTAATATATGTAATGTATCTATGCAGTCGGCTACTATAAGATATAACAGATTGATAGAACTTAACAAAAGAGGTATGTATAATAGACACCCTCTTGAAAGACAGGTACATAATCAATTTAAGGATTATATAGAAAAAGAGTGTAAGCTCCGCAACAGCCTACACTCTGAATGAGAATTTTAAAAGCAACAAAATCCTCTAATAAAATTATAACATATACTGTATATATTTGTCAAAAATCGTTCGACAAATATAGCAACTAAAAGGAGGATTATTATGAAAAAAGTAACTATTATTTTTGCCCTGTTGCTCTTAACATTGTGTATTGGGTGTACTAAAAATGTAACAGAACAGGATTTATCAATAACATTCCAGGACGAAACTATTACAGGCAAGTACACAGGGCAATTAGTAGATGATGTCGCTACAGCTGATAAGGCAACATTTACTTATAAAGATGGCGATAATTACTTAAACTATACTGGTCCATTCAAGGATGGTCAGTTCAGTGGTAATGGAACTCTTGAAAGTAATATGTATATAGTGCATTTTACTGATTTTGATAGGAAAGGCGAGTATAAAGGTGATGTATTAGATGGTATTCCAAAAGGCACTGGAACATTTACTGCCACAAATGATTCTGATGAAACATATACCTATGAAGGTCAATGGGATAATGGTACTTTTAACGGTCATGGTAAACGTACATTTGAAAATTCCAATATCTTTACATACGAAGGAACTTATGTAAATGGTAATTTTTCCCCTACTAAGTTAGAATTCTTAAAACATATAGGTCAAGATATTGCTAATAGCGAAACAGATGTACCCTTTACTATGACTGAAAATACTATAAACTTCATTAATAACAATGATTCTATTTTCCCAACCAATAATTTTGAAAATATCAAAAATTTAGTTGATACCTCTATAGAATTTAAACATTTAGAAAAAAATATAAATAACTATAGTGAAAAATTAATTAAATTTGATAAAGGTTATGTAGCATCCATTAGCGAAAGTGATGATTATGGTCAAGATATTTCTGTTGTTCAGGTGGCTAGTTTTGGAGAAGGATTTTATTATGTATACTATTTCGGCAAACTGGACAATATTTTTGAAGGCGATGACGTTTTAATATACGGTCTACCTCTTGGAACTACATATTTTAAAAATGTTAGTAACACAACAACTCAAGGAGTAGTAGTGCTTGGCAGTTATATAACAAAAAGATAAACACAAATAAAAACCTCCTGCACAAAAACAGGAGGCTTTTTAAAGATAATATAACCTTCGGTGTATCCTGAAGTGTGTTATAATATCCCCCAATAAAATTATTATATCACACTTTAAAAAACCTATCAAGGTATTATTTTTCTATCAATTTCATAATATTTTTAACAAAATAAGGAGTGTGATATAATGGCATATTGTATATATTTAAGAAAATCAAGAGCAGACAGAGAGCTTGATGTTAAAGAGGATGTGTTATTAAGGCACGAAAGAGCATTGCTTGATTTAGCCAAAAACCGAAACTATAATATTACTAAAATATTCAGGGAAGTTGTTCCCGGTGAAACTCTTGCCGCACGTCCACAAATGCAGGAGCTCCTTTCTGAGGTTGAGAATGGACTATGGGAAGGTGTCCTTGTTATGGAAGTTGAAAGACTTGCAAGAGGCAACACCATCGATCAGGGTATTGTTTCCCAGGCTTTTAAGCTCTCAAATACTTTAATTATAACTCCTTCTAAAGTATACAACCCCTCTAATGAATTTGATGAAGAATATTTTGAATTTGGACTCTTTATGTCAAGACGTGAATGGAAAACTATAAACCGCCGATTAAGTGCAGGCAGACTTGCAAGTTGCCAAGAAGGTAAGTTCGTAGGAAGTATAACACCATACGGATATGATAAGGAAAAGTTAAAAGGACAAAAGGGTTATAAACTCGTTCCTATTAGGTCGGAAGCTGAGGTTGTTAAACTTGTCTATGACCTATATTTAAGCAATGAAGTTAATACTGGCTTTCAAGGAATTGCAAACAAGCTCAGTGATAAAGGTGTACCAACTAGGACAGGCAAGCCGTGGACAGCGGCTCAGGTTAAAAACATACTAACCAATGATGTTTATATCGGCAAAATACACTGGCAACGCACACCTGAAATAAAAAAATCTCAAAATGGAGCTATTATTAAAACTAGAATTGTCGACCCTGACTGTTATGTTTTTGACGGCTTACATGAACCTCTTATAGATATTGACACATATAATAGCGTTCAGAACATAATTAACAGCAGAAAAGCCCCTCTCACATTACAACGTCCTATGCAAAATCCTTTCGCAGGTATACTAGTATGTGGTATTTGTGGCAAGCCATTAAAACGCAGACCTGTGGACCCTCGCAGACCCGGTCACAGTGCTGCTTATGATTGTATAACACGAGGTTGCCCTACTGTTGGTTGTCCTGTTGATATAGTTGAGGATAAGATTTTATCAGGAATTGAACAATGGTTAGAAAGATACAAATTAGAAACGGCAGAAAAAAATATTCAACAAAAGGAATGTGTGTTTAATGATGCACAGATACAGGCTTGTACTAAAAAAATTGATGAGCTTCAAAATCAGCTTGGAAGAACATTTACACTATTGGAACAAGGTATATATGATAAGGATACTTTTTTTGAAAGACAAAAATATTTAAAAGATTTAATTTCCGCAGAGGTAGACAGAATTGCAAAGCTTGAAAAGGAAGATAAGATAAGAAGAGCAAGAGCCGAATATAATAACAAGCTCATACCTGAACTTGAAAACTTATTGAAAATTTACGATACTCTTCCTGATGCAAAAGCAAAAAATGATTTAATGAAAAAATTATTTTATCAAATACAATACACCAAAACAACTAAAGGTAACAGATGGAAACCTGAACTTGTTGATGATTTTAAAATAAAATTCATATCAAAACTCCCAAGCATAGAATGAAAAAAGTGGCTTGGTTACTCATTTCGTTCTATGCTGTCCTCTTATAATAGCATATAGGTTTGTAATTGGGTCTCCCTTTGACTGTAAATATGAAGCAGTAAAAGGAACACCTGAAGCACTTGATGGATAAATACCTGTGCCGTGATCTACATAATACTTGTCAAATCCGGCCTTTTTTATCTCATCAATATCAGCATTTTCACTAAGCTGAATACATATTGAACCTATCATTTCCAAATGGGCAAGTTCTTCCGTAGCAATATCATTTAATATTGCTGTTGCTTCAGGAGTAACCATATCAAATTTTTGACTGAAATATCTAAGAGAAGCAGCCAGTTCACCATCAGGACCGCTTAATTGTAATAGCGTATAATATAAAGTATCATTTATTTTTAAAAATATAATCCATCTTGCCTAATTACTTTTTAACAAACCTACAATTAATAATCTTTTCTATTGTTCCATCTGTTTTATGAGCCTCAATTTCAAATAAATCTATTTTAAATCCATGTTTTTCAAAATTGTACATAACTTTAACAGCATCTGTATTCTCTATATCAGAATAACACACATCACAATTATGCTTAATTGCGTAATCCAAACATTCTTTCCATTCACACGTCTTATTTAATTCTACTATTTTTTTACCAAATTTTATTGGACGAATGTACTGCATACTATTTACATCCGTAACAAAAGTATTTATTCTACCTAAATAAAACATAACACATCAACAGCATAAAATCAATATAATTTATATAAAACAACATAATATAACAGCAATCACCAAAATACTACCTATAATTCATTAAAAAATTCAAACAATCACATAACTTGAAATACATTTCGTACAAATATATTTCTTTCCTTGATAGAATATTTTTACACATTTTATCAAATTTTAGGAGAAAATTATTATGACGTATGAAGAAAATGAAAAATTATTAAAGAAAACTTTCAGTGTACTGTTAAAATCCAATATAGCAGAAAAAGGCTATACTATAAAAGAAGCTGCAGAAAAATGCAAAATCAGTGACAAACAGATAAGTAATCTTGAAAATTGTATATCTTTACCCGGGCTTATGACATTTGTTAATATAGCTTTAGAATTCAATATTGACTTAAATCAATATCTTGTATCATTAAAAGAACACGGATACGTACCTGTAGACAAAGAAAAATAAAGGGGTGCGAAAACGGACCCCTCATCAATCATATAATCCTGCTCTGTCATTAATTACAAGTAATCTCAAAAGGCTGTAGCTCATATCAAGCCCTGTATTGCTGCCCTTTAAAATACCCTTTTGTATAAGTTTTTTAACTGTAGCCTTGCCCCATTCGGGAATCTCATCAACAGTATCATAAACAGCCTCTTGTTTACTTGTAACATATTTATAAATCATATCATTTGCCACCTTTGTCGCAATTTCTTTTACTCTTTCGTCTGTCATATTATCAACCTCCCACGTCTTTTTAAAATTATCAACATTACCATACATCTTTTTAAGTTTAGATGGTGTGCTGCCCCACTGCGGCAACTGAAAATGAGGTTTATCAACCGGGCTTGTCCAATCACCGCCCCACTCCAATCCTAAAGCCTTTCCAATTTTACCAACCTTGCTAAACCAACCATCACTATCATTATAAGCACCCTTACCATCATTTCTTATAACATCAAAGGCAACGCCCCACTGATGCATAGAATCGTAAGAGCTACCCTTAGCGTTAGTAACAATATTCCCTGGCTTAGTCCTTCCCTGTGCATAAAGAGTATTTTGCTCATCAACACTTCTGAAACACTCACCTAGTTTTACTATTAATCCTTGCTTTTTACATTCTGTAATCAGCTTACTTGCCTTTTCCTGTAGTTCAGGATGGCACATTGTAATATCTCTACTCATTACCCTCACCATCCTTAATATGTGCCACATCCTCAATAGCCTTATCAGCTATTTCTAAACCTTTTACTAAAAAAGCTGGAGCATTCCACCCCAGCTTAACTGCATTTTCAAGTATACTTCGCAATTCATTTACAAGATAATTTGCAAGTACAAACCATCCTATACCTATTGTAAAATCAAGATTGATACCTATTAACTCACCCATTTTAGAAAATGCTATTGATATGTAAAAGGCAATACCTATTACAACCCAGTAACCAACTTTTTTTATAATCCCCTTTGCTCCTACCTTAGAACTTTCCAGTTTATTAATGTGTGCATAGTACCAGCCTGTAAGCCAGTCCACTATATTAAATACAATAAGTCCTGCAAATAAAAACCAATACTGACCAAATAAGGCAGCTAAAAAAGCCACAACAGCACCTCCAATTAAATTTACCTTATTAATAATAGTCATTTCCATATTTTACACCTCCATGTTATTTTGTTCATATTCAGAGTTTTTATCATTAATAAGCTTTTCAATTTCAGCTAAATCATCTTCTGTAAGCTTTCCTCTGTTATACCAGCTTAAAGCATATTCCTGTATTTTATAATCAGGCTCATTTCCTACCATCCCTTTAATAGTATTCATAATAAATTCTTCTAATCTAAACATAATTTATACCTCGCTTTCTGTTGCAACTATTGCAGTTGCTAATTCATTAAATTTATTATCAATGTACATCTTTGTATCAGCA
>DBGCRA010000020.1:0-7032 GCA_048359195.1 Candidatus Gallispira sp. | reverse complement strand
GTAAATTGTCGCAAAAAATTTACCTTGATCGCTTTGCTCAAGGACATTTTTTGCTATCAAAATGGGAGTACAAGCTCCCACTGAATACAAAGGCATCGCAGATGCCGTCGGTTATGAGTGCGTAGCGTAAGCGGAGTACGAATATCTTTGACTTATTAAGTTCAGAGAAATTTTAAAAGAACAGGGGTTATAAAAATTTTGTGCAAAATGACGAAAAATGTTTTTTGTGTAAAAAAACACTGGAATATTTATACAAATATATAGTATAATAAAATGATTATAAATTTGTAATTTGCACAAATAAAATAAAAGTAAATGGAGTTAGCCTATGCAAACTGCTTTTGCTTCGATTTAACGGGAGGAATAAAAAATGAACGAAAATTTTGACTTCACCCTTGTTGACAATGTGCTTGATGCTCACGAATGTAAGCAAAGCTCTATTATAGCTATTTTGCAGGACGTTCAGGAGCATTATCACTATTTGCCAAGAGAAGTTTTCCCTTACATAGCTAAAAAGCTTGATACAAGTGTAGCTACAATTTACAGTGTAGCTACATTTTATGAAAACTTTTCTCTTGAACCTAAGGGTAAATACATTATAAAGGTATGTGACGGTACTGCCTGTCATGTAAGAAAGGGTATTCCTGTTCTTGAAAGATTAAGAGCAGAGCTTGGACTTTCCGAAAGCAAGGTTACTACCGATGACCTTATGTTTACCGTTGAAACTGTAAGCTGCTTGGGTGCCTGTGGTCTTGCACCTGCAATGACTGTCAATGACAAGGTTATGCCTGCAATGACTCCTGATAAGGCAAGTGCGGTTATCAGAGAGATAAAGGAGGCTGAAAAAGATGCTTAAGAAAAGAGAAGATTTAATTGAATTAAGACAGGCTTATGAGGCTTCCATTAAACTACAGACAAGAAAGATACTTGTATGTGCAGGTACAGGCTGTGTTGCCGGCGGTTCCCTTGATATTTATGATGAACTTATAAGACTTATTGAAGAAAAGGGTATTAAATGTTCTGTTGAGCTTGAAAAAGACCCTCATAATGAAACTATCGGCGTTAAAAAAAGCGGCTGTCACGGTTTCTGCGAAATGGGACCTTTGGTAAGAATTGAGCCTGAGGGCATTTTGTATACAAAGGTTAAAATTTCCGATTGTGAGGATATTGTAAATCAAACTATAGTTGAAGGCAAGGTTGTAGACAGACTTGTTTACAAAATAGAGGGCAAGCCATACATAAGACAGGAGGATATTCCTTTCTATGCAAAGCAGCACAGAGTTGTTCTTGAACACTGCGGTCATATTGATGCAACTTCAATACTTGAGTATATTGCCATAGGCGGTTATGAGGCTTTTGAAAAGGCTTTGTTTGAAATGGAGCCTTGTGATATTGTAAATGAAGTTGAAGAATCTGCTTTAAGAGGCAGAGGCGGCGGCGGTTTCCCTACAGGCAGAAAGTGGCGTCAGGTTTTAAATCAGAAGGAGCCTGTACATTATGTTGTCTGTAACGGTGATGAAGGTGACCCGGGCGCTTTTATGGACAGAAGTATTATGGAGGGTGATCCTCACAGAATGCTTGAGGGTATGATGATTGCAGGTATTGCAACAGGCTCTCACGAGGGTTATATATATGTTAGAGCCGAGTATCCCATGGCTGTATCAAGACTTGAAAATGCCATTAAGCAGGCAAGGGAAATAGGTCTTTTGGGAAAGAATATATTAGACAGCGGTTTTGATTTCGATTTCCATATTAACAAGGGTGCAGGCGCTTTTGTATGCGGAGAGGGTTCTGCTCTTACTGCATCTATTGAAGGTAAGAGAGGTATGCCAAGAGTTAAACCTCCCCGTACTGTTGAAAAGGGCTTGTTTGAAAAGCCTACCGTACTTAATAACGTAGAAACATACGCTAATGTTCCTAAGATTATTACTAATGGTGCAGCATGGTATAAGAGTATTGGTCCCGAATCAAGTCCCGGTACAAAGGCATTTGCTTTAACAGGTAATATTCAGAATACAGGTCTTATTGAAGTACCTATGGGTACAACTTTAAGAGAAATTATATTTGATATTGGCGGCGGTATGAAGAGTGATAAGCCATTTAAGGCTGTTCAGATCGGCGGTCCTTCAGGCGGTTGTCTGATTACTCCCAATCTTGATTTACCGCTGGATTTTGATTCTCTTAAAAAGGTTGGTGCAATGATTGGTTCAGGCGGTCTTGTAGTTATGGACGAAAGCACCTGTATGGTTGAGGTTGCACGTTTCTTTATGAACTTTACACAGAATGAATCCTGCGGAAAGTGTGTTCCTTGCCGTGAGGGTACTAAGAGAATGCTTGAAATTCTTGAAAGAATTGTTGCGGGTAACGGTAAAGAGGGAGATGTTGAGCTTTTGCTTGACCTTGCTGATACAATTTCTTCTACTGCTCTTTGCGGACTTGGCAAAACTGCGGCAATGCCTGTTGTGTCAACTATAAAGAGTTTTAGAGATGAATATGACGCACATATTATAGATAAGAAATGTCCTGCCGGTCAATGTAAGAAGCTGGTTACATATACCATTGACCCTGAGCTTTGCAAGGGCTGTTCCAAGTGTGCAAGAAACTGTCCTGTTGAGGCTATAAGCGGCGAAATCAAGTCACCATTTACTATTGATACATCTAAATGTATTAAGTGCGGTGCTTGTTTAGAAAACTGTAACTTCGGTGCAGTTAAGGAGGTGTAGGAAATGGCCAATGATAACTATATGATTATTGACAATATCCCTGTTGCCATTGAGGGAGAGAAAAATATATTAGAGCTTATAAGAAAGGCCGGTATTGATTTACCTACATTTTGTTACCATTCTGATTTATCCGTATACGGTGCCTGCAGAATGTGTATGGTAGAAAATAAGTGGGGCGGTATGGAGGCTGCCTGTTCAACACCGCCAAAGCCCGGTGCTGAAATTTATACAAATACTCCAAAGCTAAGAAAGCACAGAAAAATGATTCTTGAGCTTTTGCTTTCAAACCATTGCAGAGATTGTACTACCTGTGATAAAAACGGTGAGTGCAGATTACAGGAGCTTGCAAGCAGATTTGGTATTACAAGCGTCAGATTTAAGAATACTGCTGCTGAGCCTGATATTGATGATTCATCAGTATGTATTACAAGGGACAGAAATAAGTGTATACTTTGCGGTGACTGTGTAAGAGTGTGTAATGAAGTACAGAATGTAGGTGCAATTAACTTTGCCAACAGAGGCTCTAAGATGATTGTTGCCACTGCTTTTGATGAGCCTATTGCAAAGAGTAATTGTGTTGGCTGCGGTCAGTGTGCTGCTGTCTGTCCTACAGGTGCTATTGTTATTAAAAATGACAGAATGAAGCTCTGGGATGAGTTTGACAAGGAAGATGTTAAGGTTGTTGCACAGATTGCCCCTGCCGTAAGAGTTGCGGTTGCCAAGTCATTTGGTCTTACTGATGGCAATGTAATGGGTAAAATTGTTGCATCATTAAAGAGAATAGGCTTTGATGAAGTGTTTGATACCGTAACAGGTGCAGATTTAACTGTTCTTGAAGAAGCCAATGAATTTTTAGACAGAGTTTCCGAAAATAAAAATATACCTTTGTTTACTTCCTGTTGTCCTGCATGGGTAAATTACTGTGAAAAGAATTATCCTGAATTACTGCCTAATGTATCTACATGCCGTTCACCAATGCAGATGTTTGGCAGTGTTATTAAGGAGCAGTATAAAACAAGCAGAAAGAAAATTATAAGTGTTGCAATTATGCCTTGTACTGCCAAGAAATTTGAGGCTGTAAGACCTGAATTTAAGAGAGAGGACGGCTCCCCTGTAATTGACTATGTAATTACAACAAAGGAGCTTATACAGATGATTAAGGAAGCAGGTATCGTATTCAGTGAAATTGAGCCTGAATCTATTGATATGCCTTTTGGTTCTATTTCAGGTGCCGGTGTTATATTCGGTGTAACAGGCGGTGTTACTGAGGCTGTTATAAGACGTGTGGCAACGGATAAGTCCGTAAATGCTTTGAGAAATCTTGCATTTAACGGTGTCAGAGGGCTTGAAGGAGTTAAGGAAACAACTATAAATTACGGAGGCACGGATTTAAAGATTGCTGTTGTAAGCGGTCTTAAAAATGCCGATAACTTAATAAAAAGGATTAAAGCAGGTGAGCACTATGACCTTGTGGAGGTTATGGCTTGCCCAAGCGGCTGTATAAATGGTGCAGGTCAGCCACACACTGATTTTGATGGCAGAAAAGAAAGAAGCGATAATCTTTATGAGGCTGACAGAATGTGTACCAATAAGAGAAGTGAGGAAAATCCTCTTATGATGTCACTTTATAACGGACTTTTAAGAGGTAAGGTTCACGAATTACTTCACGTTCATTATGGTAAGGAGGGTGTTCATAATGATTAAAATTTCTGTATGTATTGGAAGTGCCTGTCATTTAAAGGGTTCATATAATGTAATAAACGGTATACAGCAGGCTATTGAAAAAAATGGTTTGACTGATAAGGTAAGCATTAACGGTACATTTTGTACAGGTAATTGCGGCAGCAAGGGTGTTGCGGTACTGGTTGATGATGAGTATTACGGTGTTGACCCTACTAAGGTTAAGGAATTTTTTAATGATGTAGTAATGAAGAAGATTGACTAAATATTATCGAGTGTGACATATATTATTGTATGCCACACTCTTATTTTTTTCTTAATTTGTATTTAAACTAATGGAATATTAATACAATATATGTTATTATTGTAATAAAAAGAGGTGATGCTATGGTAAGTATGTTGATACTTGTATCTGTTGTAATTATATTGTGTGTTATATTTAATAAGGTTTCCAGCAAGCTGGGTGTTCCCATGCTGTTATTTTTTATACTGCTTGGTATGCTATTTGGTTCAGACGGTATATTTAAAATACATTTTGATAATTATCATTTTGCTGAGGCAATCTGTTCAACTGCTCTGATTTTTATTATGTTTTACGGTGGTTTTGGTACTAAGTGGAGTGAGGCAAAGCCCGTAGCCGGTAAGGCTGTTCTGTTATCTACAATAGGTGTTGTGATAACTGCATTTGTTGTAGGCTTGCTTTGTTATTTTATGTTAAAAACAGAATGGTTGGAAAGTTTGTTAATAGGTTCTGTTATAAGTTCAACTGATGCGGCTTCCGTATTCTCAATATTAAGGTCTAAAAAATTAGGCTTAAAATATAATACAGCTTCATTGCTGGAGGTGGAAAGCGGTAGTAATGACCCATGCTCGTATATGCTTACAACAATTGTTCTTGCAATAATGGGAGGAGATGCCCGGGGCGGCAGTATTGTTTATATGATATTTGCCCAGCTGTTTTATGGTATTGCTATTGGCGTTGTTGTGGCTTTGTCGGCTATATGGATATTGAAAAAGCTAAAACTTGATACAGCAGGTTTTGATGCAATACTTGTAGTGGCTGTAGCAATATTTGCCTATGCTTTGCCCTCATTAATTGGAGGCAATGGATATTTAAGTGTATATGTTGCGGGAATTATTATGGGTAACAGTACTATTAAGAATAAAAAGTCACTTGTGAACTTTTTTGATGGAGTAACAGGTCTTATGCAGGTTCTTATTTTCTTTTTATTGGGGCTTTTATCCTATCCGTCACAAATGATTTATAATATTGTACCGGCAATAGCTATTGCTTTATTTTTAACATTTATAGCAAGACCTGTTTCTGTTTTTGCTATTTTATCTCCATTTAAATGCTGTGTTAAACAACAATTATTGGTTTCATGGTCGGGACTTAGAGGTGCTGCGTCTATTGTATTTGCAATTATGATTTTTATCAGTCCCGTATACATCGGCAGTGATATTTTTAATATAGTGCTTTGTATAGTGCTTTTGTCTATTGGTATACAGGGAACGCTGCTGCCTTTTATTGCAAAAAAGCTTGATATGATTGATGAAAATGCAGATGTATTAAAGACATTCAGTGATTATTCGGAAGAAATTGAAGTTAATTTTATACAGCTTTCAATTACTGAAAATCATATGTGGATTAATAAAAGTCTTAAGGAAATTACAATACCGCCCAATACTCTTGTTGTGTTGTTAATAAGGAATAATGAAAAAATTGTGCCACACGGTGACACTGTTATTAATGAAGGGGATATTCTCGTTCTTGCAGCAAGGAGTCTTCACGAAAATTACGGTATTGTTCTTACTGAAATTATAATTGATAAAAAGAGTAAATGGATTGACTGCAGTCTTTCTGATGTTAAACTTGATGGTGGCTTGGTAATAATGATAAAGAGAGATGAAAATGTCATTATACCTAACGGTGATACCAGGATTAAAGACAAGGATATACTTGTAATTAACTCCTTTGAAGGCTAGTTGAGGACAGATAATTGTAATTATAAAAAGACAGCAAAATTAAAATAACTGAAGCCTCTATTAAAAAGGTTTCAGTTATTTTTTATGTATCATTAACTTTTACCATATTCCAAGTATACGTTGCATTAAAAGACTTACACAAGCAATACCTATCCAACAGCAGAAGCCCATAAATATTGGCTTGCCTCCTGTTTTAACGAGTTTAACAATATTAGTGTTAAGACCTATGGCAGACATTGCCATAACAATGAAAAACTTGCTTAAGGTTTTGAAAATACTGAAAACTTCATTATCTGCGTTAAATACGGAAGTTGCAATAGTGGTTACAATTGAAGCGGCTACAAACCATAATATGAAAAATGGAAAAATCTTTTTAAGGCTTACTGAGCTGCCGCTGTTTTTTTCTTTTCTTGTTCTTATAAATGCAAGTACAAGAGTAATTGGAATAATAGCAAGTGTTCTTGTCAGTTTAACAATAGTTGCACTGTTAAGTACATCTTTTGCACCTGTCATTCCTTCCCATGCTGAGGCGGCAGCAGTAACAGATGATGTATCATTAACTGCTGTTCCCGCGAAAAGTGCAAAACCACTGTCGGAAAGAACAAGCATTTTACCCATAGTAGGGAAAATAAGTGCTGCAATT
>DBGCRA010000019.1:0-12484 GCA_048359195.1 Candidatus Gallispira sp. | reverse complement strand
GGGAATATTGAATCGGAAAGTTTGCACCGAAAGAAATCGGCAAGCGTTAGCTTGCTTTCAGCGAAGCTGAAAGTGCTGAATTGCACCGAAAGAAATCGGACAGCCTGAAAGGCTGGCTTTGCCGAAGGCAAAGTGCTGAATTGATCCGACGAGGCTTTAGCCTCGCTTTCAGCGTAGCTGAAAGTTCTGACAACGGGCGGTTGTTCCTCCCCAATCTGAAAAGAGAGGGGGATTGATATTATGAATTATGAAATCATTTATTTGACTTTGTTAATTATCATAATAATTATTATAAAGAAATAACCGCCCTATCTCGGAAATAGGACGGTTACATAAAACCTAAACATTTTTTGAGGTACAATCGCTTTGATTGCTCCTTCTTGTGATTTAATGATAGCATAAAATTGTTGTGCTGTCAAATATTTTTTTAAGAGGCACTTTGTTAAGTGGTTATGTTTTATAACTGCTAATTGACAGAGTGTCTTTTATTATGGGTTGAAATTGTAAAGGAGGGAATAAGTATAGACATTATCGAGATTATGCAAAAAGCAGGAAGGGCTGCCGTAGAGTCAGGCGGTCCCGTAAGTTTTGAATATGGAACGGTGACAAGTGCAAGTCCTCTTGTCATTTTTATTAATGCTAAAAAAATATTGGACGAAAATTTTATTATGCTTACTAATTCTGTTAAGGATCATTATGTTGATTTGGACGTAAACTTTACCACGGGCTATGGCGGTTCTCCTTCCCATTGTCACGGTGTTGGCAAGACTTTAAGGGTTCTTGTTAAAAACGGATTGAAGGAGGGAGAAAAGGTTCTTCTTGTCCGTGTGCAGGGCGGTCAGAAATATATTGTAATTGACAGATTATCGGAGCATATAACGGAAGGAGAGGGATAATATGATACCTGATAATATTGAACTTATTAACGGCTTTACAATTCGCCAAAGACCTTCTTATACCTACAGGCTTAATGCCGATAAGGAAAGAATTAAGGGTAAAACCGATAACAGGGAAGCAATGGAACAGGCTGTTTATAAAATACTTGGTACGGAAAGATATGAATATCTTATATATTCTCATAAGTACGGTATTGAGCTTAAGGACCTTATAGGTGAACAGACAAGCTATGTAAAGGCTGTTTTGCCGGGGCGTATTTCAGATGCTCTTATGCAGGATAACAGAATAAATGCCGTAAGTGATTTTGAAATTGAGGCTGTTGACAGAAATACTTTGGTTTGCAGCTTTTCGGTGGAAACTGAATTTGGTGATTTTAAGGTTAGTAAGGAGGTTAGCTATTAGTGTTTGAAGATAAAACGTTTGAATACATTTTAAAGGATATGCTTGAAAGAGTAAGCAACTCTCTGGATAAAAGAGAAGGAAGTATTATATATGATGCTGTTGCTCCCGCAAGTGCCGAAATTGCTCAGGCTTATATTGATTTGGAAGTTCTTATAAGAGAAGCCTTTGCAAGTACGGCAAGTATGAGTTATCTGGTGCTTAGGGCTGCTGAAAGAGGCTTGACACCTGAGGCGGCTACACCTGCCATTGCTTTGGGTGAGTTTAATGTTGATGTTGGCAAGGGTGCAAGATTTAATATTGATGCTTTTAACTATGTGACTACGGAGCTTTACGAAATTGACAGTGATACGGGTTACTATATTTACTATATGGAGTGCGAAACGGCAGGTACGGCTTCTAACGGTTATATGGGTACTCTTACACCTATTACTACCATAAACGGTCTTACTCATTGTGAGCTTATTGAAATTGTTACTAACGGTGAGGACGATGAGGATGTGGAGGTGTTCAGACAAAGATATTTTGACAGCCTTAATTCTCAGGCTTTTGGCGGAAATATTGCTTATTACAAGGAAAGAGTTAAAGAGATTGACGGTGTGGGCGGTATAAGAGTATACAGAGCTGATGACTGGCTGGGTGCCGGTACCGTAAGGCTTGTAATTCAGGACAGTGAGTTTAAATCTCCTTCCGATACTTTTATTGCAGAGCTTCAGGAGCTTATTGACCCTATGCCCGTTCAGGGAAGCGGCGAGGGTATTGCTCCCATAGGCCATATTGTAAGCGTTGAGGGTGTGAAAACTCAGGAAGTAAATGTTTCGGCAGACTTTGAGCTTCAGGAGGGATATACTTTTGAGGACTTGAAGAAAAAAATTATGGATGCCATAAGCGAGTATTTTGACGAGCTTAATGAAAATTGGGAAGATGAGGATGTTAATATATTAAATGCCAAGGTTGTGGTTGCAGGTATGTCCGTTGTGGGTGTAAAAAATATTACTGATGTGAAATTTGACGGTGTAAGCGGTAATCTGGCTATTGACGGTGATTATATTGCTGAGCTTGCAGATGTTATAAATGGGGGAGGCTGAAATAATGGGCAGAATTATTAATGTTGATGATTATTTCCCTTCCGTTGTGAAGGATACTGATGAATTTAAGGCTATTGCCGTGGCGGAAAATATTGAGCTGGCTCTCTTGAATGCTGAAATAATTAATGCTTTCAGAGAGCTTTTTATTGTTACGGCTGAGGATTATGGCCTTAGTATTTGGGAAGATATGCTTAATATTACTCCTATGGAGGGTTTTACGGCTGAGGACAGAAGAGCTGAAATTATTGCAAGGCTTAATAATAAAACATCATATACATTCAGAAATGTTTATGGTATGCTTGTGTGCCTATGCGGTGAGGGCAATGTAACTATGGAGTATGACAGTGAAGCATATACTTTAAATGTTAATATTGGAGTTGGGGCTAAAAGGCAGATTAATTCTGTTAAAAACCTGCTTTTTAACATTACTCCCGCAAATATAAGTCTTAAAGTTAATTTGATTTACAATACACATGCTGATTTGAGAGGTTTTACTCATGGGGAGCTGAGTGCTTATACACATAAGGAGCTTAATGATGAAATGATTGGTGCTTAAGGTGACTGGAGAAAAAGCATAATTACAGAGATTAAATACTGAAAAATTATAGATGAGGTGATAATATGGCAATAGAAACAACTAATTACAAGCTAAAAAAACCGTTACAGACAGAATATTATGATGTTGATGTTTTTAATGAAAATATGGATACTATTGATAAAACAATAAATGAACACATTAATGATGGGGATAATCCTCATAAGGTTACTAAGGCACAGGTAGGATTGGGGAATGTGGATAATACAAGTGATGCTAATAAGCCGATTTCTGAGGCAGCGCAGGAGGCCTTGGATGATAAGCTATCAAAGTCAGAGGGCGGTACTGTAAAAGGTGAAGTTGAGTTTGAAAAAAATGTGCGTGTTGATAATACCCATATTTTAGGTCGTGCTGCTGACCAAATGGCAGATATTGATTTGGGTATGGCAGGGTCTATGTGTTTGGGTTTAAGAGATGGCGACAATATAGTCGATGAATGGCGAAATTTTATTGAATTAAGTGCAGATGGTGGAATTAATACGAAAGCATCAGATGGTATGCACATATATATATCGGATGATTTAGGTGTAATTTCAGATGGTTCAAATATATTTGCAGCCGGATATGTTGGAAATAGTGGCTCTGCTACTACTGCACCGACAAGAGCATATGAAGATGTGGAAAATATATCGTTTGGTAATCAAGTTGTTAATTGGGATACTTTTAAGCAGTACTTTCGTTATGGAAGTCCTTTGAAATTATTTGCCGGTGGCGATATGTATTTAGTTGGAGGAAATAGTATTGGTGTAAATGCCGGAAGCGGTCATAGTATTATAGTAAATGACAATGGAACTATACAAAGGCATATATTAAACAGCAATAGCGATTATGACGAATATATAGAGGAAATAGGTGTAGGAAGTTATGCATATAGAAGCTATACCAACGGAGAATATTTAATATCTGCATTAGAGCATTTGCATCTTGTACCGGGTAACACAGGAGGAAATGATAAAAAATCATCAGATGGTTTTCATTATGTATACACTTCGAATTTAAAAGGAGAGGGCAATGGTCCTAATGGATTGAGTAAACCAATCATATCTAATTATGCTGAAATCAGAGCACAGAATTTTGTTGAAAATGGTATAAATCTTTCCAATAAATACGCGAGAATAAATACTACATTACCTTTAGGTGTATGTAGTTCAGAAGGAAGTTCAACTAAAAAGAAAATTACAATACCCGGATTTAAGCCAACTAACAACTGTTATTTTTGGGTTGTTTTTACTGAGGATAATACAAGTGAATGTCCAATGCTGTACATTAATGATGACTTTAGTTTTGATATATATGATTATGAATGTTATGGAAATCCTTTTAATAGTGGCTTTAAAGAAGATATTAAAGCAAATGTTTTATACCTTGCTTATCTTGATGATGCAGATAGCGGCACTTATTATCTTATAGATGTTATAGAATCATTTAAAAGTACAGGTGTTGCCAAAAAACTGGAAACCGGCAGGTATATAAACGGAGTTGCCTTTGATGGCACAAGGGATATAAATAACTTTGTCGTGGCAACAAAAGTATCAACAATTGAAGATTCTGACAGTTCAATTGATGTAAACATAAGTGGAGGATTTAGTCTAAAAAACGGAGCGTGCATAAAGATATATTTTGATAATGTATCAGAGCTTAGCAATGCTGATCCTGTGTATTTAAATGTAAACAGCACCGGTGCAAAACCAATTTATTATGAAAACAAACATATAGATTTAAATTATTTCACAAACTTTCATATATATGATTTTGTTTATGTAGATGAAAAATGGGTAGTTGTTGATTAAAGGAGTGTGAATAAATATGATAGCTTTAACATTTAATGTGGCAGGTACGGATTTGAGGAGAACTGATATGAATAAACTTGTTGCCGTAAACAGAAATAATGTGGTGGCAAAGTTTAAGTTTGATACGGACTGGGAGGGGGTTACTCCTTTAGTGGCTCAGTTTTCCAAGGATGATGATACCTGTTATGATGTTTTTATTGAAAATGGGGAGTGTATTGTTCCTTGGGAGGTACTTGAAAGTGACGGAGTTTTGACGGTTACTGTTTTTGGCGGCGATTTGATTACTACAAGCTCTGTTAATATTAATGTGTATGGCACCGGGCTTGTGGGTGGATTGGTGCCCACTGTGGCAAGTCCATCAGTCTATAGTTGGATTGTTGACAAGGTTAAATATGTTATTGATTTGATTGAAAAAGCGTTTGAAGGCAGCTTTGAAGGGAAGACTGTAACTGCTGATGCCGTTGAAACTAAGGAACTTATTGCAGACGGTGTTGAAGTTGGAGCAGGAAGTATTACTCTTGATGCGGAGGATGAAACTTTAAAATTAACATCAGCTTATATTATGGGTAATGGTAATACTGGTATATATGGTATAGATGAGGTTGAAACTAAAGCTCTTATTGCAAGTAGCGATATTGAGGCTAAAGGAAGTTTAATTGTCAGGGGCGATGCGTCCTGTCAGGACTTGACGGCAGCCGGTAACGTATACGCAAATATGTTTGAGGGTGAAAATATAAGCCTTAAAAAGGCAAGTACTATTCCTGAAATAAAAAACAGTTTCAGCACTTCTACATACAGTAGTGTTGATACGGATTTGAAATTTAATAGCAGTGGTTTTGATTTGAAAGCTGTTTCCACTAAGGCTAGTAATGGAAATGTTTATACAAATGAAATTAAAACTTCCAATTCAAAAATTACAGTAAATGCTAATGATTATGCCCTTAATTCGGCAACTAATGAAACTCATAACATTACGGGTAAATATGTTGTTAATGCTAACAACGAAATTCAGATTAATCGTGCAGGTAGTCAGGTATTTAGGGCTACAGGCAGCGGTGTTGGTATTTATGGTGATGCTAATAACTATGTAGAGGCTGACAGCTCTAATGTAAGAGTTTACAGCAGTGGTGATACTCAATTTAATACTAAGAATGAAAGACACGATACAAATGGTACTTATGAAGTAATTAATGGTGATGCAGGTGCAGGTGGAATTGTTCGTCTTATTCAGAAGAATAGTAATGAGGCTAAATCTGTTAAAGTTTATTTGGGGTCAGATAATGCTGTTATTGGTGTTAATGGCAATAACGGTGAAAGTACAGATTCTATTATAACAGCAGGTATTGTTGTGGACAGCAGTAATGTTAATGTTATTGGTGGGTTGAATGTTGGTGGTGTTGATATTATGGGGTATATATCAGATAAAACAGAAAGGACTAAAATAATAACCAACATCGATGATTTGGATGGTGAATTTTTAGGTGTTACTGATACAAGGTATATTGAGGACTGTCCTTATGATTCAAATAGTAGCGAAGGCTATGCAAGTTTATGTATTAAGCCTAATAAGTCATATATTGTTGATAATTATTATAATTCTGATAATTACACTGATGGTTTTCACATACTTGGAGTGCATATATCATTTTATGAAAAATATACAAAAGCTGATGTCTTTAAGGTTTATTTTGATACTCTTAAACATTACAGCAAGGAAGCAGATGTTACATACAGAGTTCAATTGCCTCAGGGCGTAAAATGGGAAAATAATGTTGAGCCTGCTTTTAATGACGGACAGTACTCTTATGTTTTAACTATACAGAATAATATTGCAAGGCTGGAAGAAAATGCATATCAGGAATTTACATGCTATTTAGACTAATGCGAGGAGGTAGTTAAGAGTGTCGGAAGTATACATAGCTCTTATCGGGTTGGTCGGCAGTGCCATAGGAGCGGCGGCAGGTATTATATTAAATACTAAACTCATCGTATATCGAATTGAACAGCTTGAAAAGAAGGTTGACAAGCACAACAACACTATTGAGAGAACTTATGAGCTTGAAAAAAAGTGCGAGGTTATGGAAGAAAAAATCGCTGTTGCTAATCACAGAATTGCAGATTTGGAACGTGAAACAGGAGAAATTTCAGATAATAAATTTTTAAAAGAGCATTAGGAGGTGTATATTATGAAAAAATGGTTTAAAGCGGCAGGAGTAAGAGCAATCAAAACTATGGCACAGACTGCTATAGCAATGATTGGCACATCAGTCGCATTAAATGAGGTAAATTGGTTTATGGTTTGCTCTGCAACGGTATTGGCAGGAATGTTGTCATTATTGACATCAGTTGCGGGCTTGCCTGAATTGGAGGAGTGATTAAGATGAGTAGGGATATTACAATATGTCACCCTGAACTACAGGAAAAGGCACAGAAATTAATTACAGAATGCAGTAAACAGGGGCTTATAGTTAAATTAGGTGAATGTTTCAGAAGCGTTGCAGAACAAAATGCTTTATATGCTCAGGGCAGAACTAAATCAGGGAATATTGTTACTTATGCTAAAGGCAGCTCCTACAGCTCAATGCATCAATGGGGAGTTGCCTTTGATGTTATCAGGAATGATGGCAAGGGAGCTTACTATGATGCTGATGGTTGGTTTACAAAGGTTGGTAAAGTTGGCAAGACTTTAGGCTTGGAATGGGGCGGTGATTGGACAAGCCCTGTTGATAAACCTCATTTTCAGCTGCCTCAATGGGGCAGCACGCCTGCTAAATTAAAAAGTTTATATGGTAATGTTGATAATTTTAAAAAGACGTGGGAGGTTGATAATATGACAGAGGCGGAAGTAAAGGCAATTGCTACACAGATTGCGAATGATATGATATATAAGTATTCCGATAAGGTGTATAATAAGGTTGAGGAAGTTCCTGAATGGGGTAAGGCTACGGTTAATAAGCTTATTGGCAAAGGATTGTTAAAGGGTAATGAAAAGGGCTTAGATTTAAGCTATACACTTTTAAGATTGCTTGTTATTAATGATAGGGCAGGTTTGTATGATTAATTTGAGTAAGTAAATCATCTTGCAAAAATTAATTGAATATGATAATATTATATTGTTACCTGCTAAGGTAATGATTTTTGTTGTTAGAGGGTGTGGCTTCGGCTGTATCCTCTTTTTTTGTTTTTCAAAAAAGAGGTATAAACCAAATAATAGTATATTTACCATCTCTATACATAATCGGTTGAGTTTGTAATAGTGAAATTATAGCCTTTGTTTCTGTACCATTCCGTGTATACTCTGTTAAGAACAAAGGATTGTATGGCTAAGACATTTGCCCTTATTGCAGCATCAGCCCATGTTGAATAAATTTCTGATGAAGCGACATTTTTAATATAATCTTTATATGGAATGAAATATACGGCACCGCTGCCTGATGGTACACCGTCTTTTACAATTATATATTCAGGTATAACAATTCTGTCAAGAACTACAAGACCTGTTTCTTCGGGTAAGGGTTTTACTTCTTCTTCAGGTTCCTTTTCGGGGTAGTCGCCCCATAATACGGGAGGCGGAACATTTATAACATTCTGTCCGCTTCCGGGAATCATAAGAACTCTTTGAAGTGCTGTGCGCTCAGCAAATACCTGAGCACCGTTAATTATAACATCCTGATAACCGTCAGCCGTTATTCTTATGTTGTAGCTTGAAAAGGGCTGAGGTTCATTTTCATTTAATGAATAATCAATAGGGGGAGCTTCAAGCTCCATATCTATAGTCTGTCCTGAATTATCCGTAAAAACATCAAAAAGTGTAGTATCATCTTTAGTAACAACAACTCTTCCACCAATAACAGGTCTTGCCTGGCTTTGGTCAAAAAGCTCGACCTGTAAACGTCCTGTTGCCATAACTGCCTCCAAAAATTAATTATATATTAATTCTATTCAAAAATCTTGATTAGTTTACTTAAATGTTGTATACTTAAAACATAAGTGAAAGGAGTATATTATGGATAAAATATTCGGACCTGACAGTAAATTTTATAAGTATGGAACTTTGCTTTGCGATTTGATTATTGTTGTAATACTTTGGATGATATGCTGTATACCTATCATTACAATAGGCGCTTCAACAACGGCTCTTTATTATGTAACAACAAGACAGCTTTCAAACAGGGAGGGGTATGTATCAAAGGATTTCTTTAAAAGTTTTAAAAATAATTTTTTTGAAGCAACTGCTGTTACGTTTATTATATTATTGTTTTTGGGTATAATTTTTATTAATATTGGATTTTTTAATCCTGATACGATGATTAATAGTATTATATATATAGTTCAATATGTTATACTGTATGAAGTTTTAATATTTTCGGTGTATGTATTTCCTGTTTTGTCACGTTTTGATTTAAAGCTTGGAGCTTTAATTAAAACATCTGTTTTTATGGCTAACAGACATTTGTTTACATCAATTTCCTGTCTTGTATTGTTGGCTGCTATATTTATGATACTTAAGGAACTTGGAATACTTGTTGTTTTGGCTATCGGTTTTTATGCCGTAATTACTTCACTTATGTTTATGAACTTATTCAGAAAGTATGTTCCGGATATGGATAAGGATAAGCCGGAGGATAAAATCTAAGGAAATACTGATTAATTAGTGTTTCTATAATACTTATTGATTTATTGCTTTTATTTATGGGGAGATAATGAATGAACAAAGCTATTGGTTCAAAAGCGGATTTAATGGATTTATCAAATCCTGAGGTTGTGGAATTCAGGTCATATATTGAAGATATATGGAGTTCGGATACGGTTAAAAGGCTTGACAAATTTGAACAGCATCATAAAACCTCAAGACTGCAGCACAGTTTAAATGTTTCTTATTACAGCTTTAAGATTGCAAAAAAGATTGGTGCCGATCCTCGTTTGTCAGCAAGGGCAGGTCTTTTGCATGATTTATACTGGTATGACTGGCATACTAAAAAGACGCCTCAGCTTCACGCATTTTTACATCCAAGACTGGCGGTTAAAAATGCTTCGAGACTTTCAAAAATTTCTGACAGAGAGGCTGATGCCATATTAAAGCATATGTGGCCCTTGTATCCGGGTATGCCCAAGTATAAGGAAAGCTATGCTGTTACTCTTGCCGATAAGTATGCGGCTACTCTTGAAATTGCTACACAGTGGAGCAGGACATTTGGCAAAGCGTCAACCAAGACTGCAAGAAGGTCTTTTACAAGAGTAAAATCAGTATTTAGAAGGTAAAAAAATTTTAAGAGGACTTATAAACGGAAATTAATCCGTAATAGTCCTCTTTTTTGATATGTGAAAATTTTATATAAAAATTCATATATCAAATTGTTGACAAAAAAAATAAAATCACTATAATCATAGTTATCTGATATGAAAACTAAGTTAAATATTAAGGAGTGATTTTTATGTCAAAAACAAACACTACACAGCCACAGGTTCATGGTGACATTGTGGCAGCAGAAAAGTTTTCTTTTAAGGACTTAATAAGAAAGGAAGATTGGCTTGCAATATGGATAGGTTTTATACTTATTGCAGCAGCAACTATTGCAAATGTAACGGGAGCATTTACCTTTGATGCGGCTAAATTCAGTACATGGGGCGGAGATAGCGGTGCCTTTCTTGATATTTTTAAGGGTGGTACCATTCCATTATTGATTTTTACATTTATTATATTGTTGGTGCTTTTTGGAATAGGAAGTGTTTTACAGAACAAGAGTATT
This sequence comes from Candidatus Gallispira sp., assembly GCA_048359195.1. Taxonomy (GTDB): domain Bacteria; phylum Bacillota; class Clostridia; order Lachnospirales; family CAG-274; genus Gallispira. The sequence continues at coordinate 1,965 of DBGCRA010000019.1, read as the reverse complement.
AAAAAATATATTCCGGCCTTCGCAGGATTATTTGTTATTACTACTGTTGTCAGAATATTATCTGCTCAGGTTATTTTTAATAATTATCTTGAATATGCCTTTTGGGCATTGCTTATTGGTCTTGTAATTGCAAATACTGTCAAGACTCCCGAATGGTTAAAGCCTGCACTTCAGACTGAATTTTACATAAAGGCGGGACTTGTTACATTCGGTGCTGAGGTACTGTTTTCCAATATTAAGAAGTTTGGTTTGTATGGACTTGGAATTGCGTGGATTGTAACACCGATAGTTATTATATTTATGTGGTTCCTTGGTACGAGAGTGTTAAAGATTAAAAATAAATCTCTTGTAATTACCATTGCAACGGCTACTTCTGTTTGTGGTACATCAGCAGCTATTGCAGTTGCGGCTGCAAGTAAGGGTAAGAAAACTGATTTGACATTTGCAGTTGGAATTTCTCTTATATTTACTGTTATTATGATGATTGCTTTCCCTATTCTTATTAAGCTTTCAGGTCTTAATGAGCTTATGGGCGGTGCTTGGATTGGCGGTACCATTGATTCAACAGGTGCAGTTGCTCTTGCCGGTGCTGCTCTTGGTGAATTGGGTCAGACTTCTGCTACACTTGTTAAAATGATTCAGAATATACTTATCGGTTTTGTTGCATTTGCAGTGGCTGTTTTCTTTACAGCTGATGAAAACAGAAATAAGGGCACAAATGCCAAGTCTACTGTTGGTATAAGCGAAATTTGGAACAGATTTCCTAAGTTTATTCTTGGTTTCCTTGCCGCTTCTGTATTTACATCATTTATTGCACAGACTGCTTTTGATGTTGAAACAACAAGTAATATTATTTCAACTTTGGGACAGTTCAGAACATGGGCTTTTGCACTTGCTTTTACAAGCATTGGTCTTGAAACTAACTTTGGTGACTTAAAGGAACAGTTTGCAGGAGGTAAGCCTGTTACACTTTATGTTGTAGGTCAGCTGTTTAATATTGTTTTAACATTTGCGGCTGTATGGATTTTGTTAAGCGGTACATTTTTCCCTGTGCCTGTACTTAACTAAGGAGGCTTTATTTATGGTTAGACTAAAAAAAATTATAACGATAATTTCTGTTATACTTTTTATTTTAGCAATTATAGGAACTGCTTATATTATGAAAAACGGTATCGGAATTATACCGGGTGTTAACGTTGGTTCAGGGCAGTATTATTTTACGGATCTTCCTAACTGGAAAAATTATTTTATAAATGATAATTATGTTTCACCTGTGGGAATACCTCTGCTTACATTTTTATTTGTTGTATGGGGAGTTCTAATGTTTAAGATTTGGGTATGGCTTGATAAAAAATTATAAATATATTTAAAAAATCCTTAGAGTTTTTGCTCTAAGGATTTTTTAATTATCTACCTCCTACCCGATTTTTTGTAACAAGTTACCGAACCAAGTCTTGCAGAGCAAGACTTGAATAAATATTATTCTTCAATATTTTCGACGTATTGAATTGCCTGTTCAATAAATGAAGCGGTTGCTTCTTTTGAATAGAGATAATCAGTATTTACAATATCCTTTATAAAGTCATAAAAATGTCTGCAAATAGAGTATTGAGTAGTTGCAAAGTATTTAAGCTGCAATTTTGTATCGTTCCATATTGTAAATTGCAGACTGCTGTCATTTTGAACTATAAGTGACAGGCAGTCGGAAATATTAAGATTTACGGGATTTATTGCCTGTATGTTATGGTTATTTGAATTAGCGTATTTTAAAAGACTTTTAAGTATAAAAAGTCGTTCCTCTTTTGTGCAGGGTCTTGAATATCCCTTTGGAAATTCCTGAACAATACCTGTTTTTGCAAACTCCATTAAGGAGTTTTTATTAAATATTTGAATGCTTGTATTAATATTTTTTAATTGTGCAAGTCTTATATTAAGTACCTCAACAAGCTGTTCTCGCATAAATAC
>DBGCRA010000018.1:0-2786 GCA_048359195.1 Candidatus Gallispira sp. | reverse complement strand
TGTTGTTGACATACTAATGCCATAAAACATACCTCTAATATCAGAATCATTAAGAGGTGACCTTTCCCCCATAAGATATGGCAAAAATATTACTTCGTTATCACCTAATGAATTGTAATTTTCATATTCCGTTACATAATCCTTGGTATTTAATATATTTTCAAGCCACCACTTATTACAGCTTGCAGCAGACAATATACAAGCCATATAATGATACTTGCCATTAGCATGGCAGAAATTATGAATAGCATTCTTATAATCAGGAACAAATTTATCACTTGCAACAAATACCGTACCTGATGTACCCAACGAAATATTACAGCTGCCATTATTTATGGCAGCTGTTCCAACAGCAGCAGCAGCATTATCCCCTGCCCCTGCAATTACATTAACATCAGAAAAACCAAATTCAGAAGCAATTTCGGGTTTTAATTTACCTGTTATTTCATAGCTTTCAAATAATGTAGGGAGCTGTTTCTCATTTATACCTGTTATTTCAAGCATTTCTTTTGACCAACATCTGTTTTTAACATCAAGAAGAAGCATACCCGAAGCATCTGAAACATCTGTAGAATGTACCCCTGTAAGCCTGTAGGCTATATAATCCTTTGGAAGCATTATTTTGCTTATTTTATTAAAATTGACAGGCTCATTATTTTTAAGCCACATAATTTTAGGTGCCGTAAAGCCTGCAAAAGCTATATTGCCTGTTAAATCAACAAGTTTTTCTTTACCTATTACATTATTAAGATAATCCGTTTCCTTTTGAGCTCTTGTATCGTTCCAAAGTATCGCAGGCCTTATTACATTATCATTATTATCAAGTATAACAAGACCGTGCATCTGACCGCCAAAGCTTATTGCCTTAACCTGTGTTTTATCAATATCAGCAGTTAATTGCTTAATGCCTTCAACAGTTTCTATCCACCAGTCCTCAGGATTTTGCTCTGACCAGCCATTTTGAGGATAGCTTACAGGATATTCCCTTGATACAATATTACAAATCCCTTCATCACTTAAAAGTAAAAGCTTTACTGATGAAGTTCCCAAATCTACACCAATATAGTACATAAATTCACCTTAATTATTATAAATATACTGATTTAAAATACTTTCAAGCAATTCCTGTCTGCCTGAAATATTTGGCGTTACACCATTTTCAAGAGCATATTTTTCAAGTCCTTCAAAATCAATATTACCTTCTTCAATTCTCTTTCCTAAATCAGTTTTCCAGCTTTCATACTTCTTATCAATAAAGTCAAGGAATACTCTGTCCTCCAATAATTTAGCAGCTACTCTCAAGCCCCACGCAAATGTGTCCATACCTGCAATATGGGCATAGAATAAGTCAACTTCATCAACAGAACCGCGTCTTACTTTAGCATCGAAATTTAAACCTCCTGTACCTAAACCGCCATTTTGCAATATTTCATACATAGCCAAAGTTGTATCATATATATTGGTCGGAAATTGGTCAGTATCCCAACCAAGCATAGAGTCACCAATATTGGCATCAACACTGCCAAGCATACCGTTAATTCTGCACATATTTAATTCGTGTTGGAATGTGTGCTTTGCTAATGTTGCATGATTTGCCTCAATATTCAGCTTAAAGTCATTTTCAAGTCCGTACTTCCTTAAAAATCCCATTACTGTAGCTGCATCAAAGTCATACTGATGCTTTGTTGGTTCCTTTGGCTTTGGTTCAATCAATAATGTACCCTTAAAACCAATTTTCTTTTTATAGTCAGCAGCCATTTTAAGTAATATGGCTAAATGATTTAACTCTGCTTCTGTATCTGTGTTTAACAGAGTTTCATAGCCCTCTCTGCCACCCCAAAATACATAGTTTTCACCGCCTAACTCCATAGTTACATCCATTGCCTTCTTAATTTGAGCAGCAGTATATGCAAAAACTGAGCTGTTACAAGATGTTGATGCACCATGAACAAACTTAGCATCACCAAAGGCATTTGTTGTACCCCAAAGGCACTTAATGCCTGTCCTTTTCATTTCTGATTTAATTATTGCTACAATTTCATCAAGATTTTTATTAGTTTCAGCTAAAGTTTCACCTCTTGGAGCTATATCTACGTCATGGAAACAAAAGTATTCTATCTGCATTTTCTCCATAAATTCAAAGGCAGCATATACTCTGTTTTTTGCTGTTTCCATTGCATTATCTGTATCCCAATGATGAGATTTACTTGCTCCGCCAAACTGGTCTCCGCCCAAATATGTAAATGTATGCCAATAAGCCATTGAAAATCTTAAATGTTCCTTCATTGTCTTTCCCATAATAACCTCATTCGGGTTATAAAACTTAAAAGCTAATGGGTTTGTGCTCTTTGCACCTTCATAATTAATTTTCTTAACATTGCTAAAGTATTCCATTGTAAAACCTCCTAAATATAATCCGGAATATTGTATTTTGTTATAAGTTCTGAATTTATTTTTAAATTACAGTTATCAACATTTCCTCTGCAAATATAATTAATAAGAGTTGTTACAGAATTATACCCTTGCTTAAAAGGATGCTGATAAACTGTAGCCTTAATTATATCTTTCTTTAAATATTCCACCGTAATCGGCAAAACATCGTTGGTAATAGCATATATTTTTTTATTAGCTTCATCAATAGCCTGCATTACGCCGTCAATACCGCTTGCTACAACATATATAAAATCTATGTCATTATTATTTATCATTTCATTTGTTTTTTCATAAGCTGTAGCACTATTATCTTCGGTATAAAAATAATCGATTATATTAACATTTTCGCATTG
>DBGCRA010000017.1:0-8135 GCA_048359195.1 Candidatus Gallispira sp. | reverse complement strand
TTTATTATATACAATTATTATTTATGAAAGGTGAAAATGAAATGAAAATTGCTTTAATTAATGAAAATAGTCAGGCTGCAAAGAATGAGCTTATTTGTTCCACACTTAAGAGTGTTGTTGAGCCTAAGGGTCACGAAGTATTTAACTATGGTATGTATACTGCTGAAGATGATGCACAGCTTACTTATGTACAGTGCGGTATTCTTTCCGCTATTCTGCTTAACTCAGGTGCAGCAGATTTTGTAATTACAGGCTGCGGTACAGGTGAGGGTGCTATGCTTGCCTGCAATTCATTCCCCGGTGTTTTATGCGGTCATATTGTTGATCCGTCTGACGGCTATATGTTTGCTCAGATTAATGACGGCAACTGTGCGGCATTTCCATTTGCAAAGGGATTTGGCTGGGGTGCAGAGCTTAACTTAAAGTATACATTTGAGCAGTTGTTCTCGGGTGAAAGCGGTCAGGGTTATCCTAAGGAGAGAGTGGTGCCTGAACAGAGAAACAAGAAAATTCTTGATGAAGTTAAAAAGGTTACTCATACAGATATTATGTATGTACTTAAGAATATTGATCAGGATTTATTGAAGGGTGCAGTAAGCGGTGAAAAGTTTAGCGAGCTTTTCTTTGCTAACTGTAAGAATGATGAAATTGCTGAATATATTAAGGGCATTTTAGCGTAATTATTTTAAGGCGGACTTTTTGTCCGTCTTTTTTTGCGAGTGGTTTTTGTTAAAAGTATACAAAAAAAATTTATTGACAATATAAAATTTGTGTAGTATAATAAATTTAAAGAGAAGAGATAATATAAAATTTATAAATTTTTCTAAATATAGGGTGGGGAAATTTATTAAATTATCTAAAACGAGAGGGTTTTAATTATTGGGATTGAAAAAGACTGAGAAATCAGTCTTTTTTGAATACAAAGAAAATACAGGAGTATATACAAAACAGTCATAAGAAGATAAATTCAATGCTCAAATATCATTGAAGGAATACATAGATTCGTTTACGAGAATAAGTAAAAAGCCGCTTTAGCGGCAGTGTGAGAAAGTGGTATAGAAGTTGAATTCTTGGTGCACATACAAGCACTGACCGGTAATAGCCTCTTATAGTGACCGTGCAAACCACCCGCTAAGCGGGTGGTCCCGGCTCAGCTTTACCTTACATCTTTAACAGACTTGATTTCATAACCCATAGCCTTAATATCTTCAATAGCCTTTGTAACATCGTGAGAACGAACTTTAACAACCATTTCAAGTCTGCCGTTTTCATTAATATTACTTATATTTCTGATATCAATGCCATAGGAAGCAAATACCTTTGTAACTTCTGCAAATACTCCGGTTCTGTCAGCGGTAGATATGGCAATTCTTGTACCCTCAGCCTTAACACCCATAATATCAAGAAATGCTCTGAATATATCAGTTCTTGTAATAATGCCAACAAGGTATTCGCCGTCAGTAACGGGAAGTGAGCTTATTCTGTTTTCCTTCATTACAAGAGCGGCATCTTCGAGAAGGGCATCCTTATTAATTTTGAAGATACCTGTCTTCATTATATCTTTAACCTTAGTTTTGCTTAATAAGTAGTTTATTTCATATACGCTTAAAGATGTAGCACTTGACGGATTAACCTCAGCAAGAAGCTTTTCCGTAACAAGACCTACAAGCTTGTTATCACCGTCTACCACAGGCAGCTGTGAAAACCTGCCTTCCTTCATAAGCTGATAAGCCTTTGCTACTGAATAATCGGGCAGAACAACGGTTGGTCTTCTTGTCATTCTTTCATGTACATACATAAAAGCACCCCCTTAAATAAGTATGTTTTATTTAAACTAATGATAACACAAATTAACGTAAAAATAAAGTGGTATTTAAAATAAATGTAAAAAAAATATTTTTAGGCTTGTAATGATAAAAAAATTGGTGTATACTATCAATAATGCGATATTATGCAAAAAAAGTATAAATTTTGGAAATAATTGTGTTTCGGAGGTTTAAAAAATGAATTCTCAAGAATTATTAACAATAAACTGTATGAGAATACTTAGTGCTGAAGCCATTGAAAAGGCAAAGTCAGGGCATCCCGGAATTACTATGGGTGCTGCACCTATGGCTTATGAGCTTTGGGCAAAGCATTTAAAGCACAACCCTTTTAATCCCGATTGGTCTGACAGGGACAGATTTGTTTTATCAGCAGGTCACGGCTCAATGCTTTTGTATTCTTTGCTCCATCTTTTCGGATATGGTTTAACTATTGATGATATTAAAAATTTCCGCCAGTTTGGTTCTAATACACCGGGTCATCCGGAGTTTAATCTTACGGTAGGTGTTGATGCAAGTACAGGTCCGTTGGGTCAGGGCTTTGCAAATGCTGTTGGTATGGCTATGGCGGAGGCACATCTTGCAGCTAAATTTAACACAAAAGATTATAAAATTGTTGACCATTATTCTTATGCATTATGTGGTGACGGCTGTATGATGGAGGGAATTTCATACGAGGCAGCCTCTCTTGCCGGTACACTTGGCTTAGGAAAACTTATTGTGTTATATGATTCAAACAATATTACTATTGAGGGTAATACGGATTTAACATTTACCGAAGATGTAAAGGCAAGATTTGAGGCTCTTAACTGGCATACTTTTTATGTTGAGGACGGTACGGATATTGATGCTATCGGCAAAGCTATTGAGGAGGCTAAGACTGTAACCAATAGGCCTTCACTTATTGAAATAAAGACGGTAATAGGTCATGGCTCACCTAACAAGGCAGGAAGCAATTCATCTCACGGTGCACCTTTAGGTGCTGATGAGGTTAAGGCTACAAAGACAAATCTTGGCTGGAATTATGATGAGGATTTCTTTGTGCCTGATGAAGTTAAGGCTAATATGGAAGAAATTAAGTCCAAACTTAAAAATGAGGGCGAAAAATGGGATAAGCTTTATGCTGATTATAAGAAAAAATATCCTGAGCTTGCAGAGGAATATGAAGCTTGGCTTGCTGATGACTTTGTATCTGACTTAATTAATGATGAGAGCTTCTGGTTAAATGAAGGTGATATGGCTACAAGAGCCTGTTCAGAAAAGATTTTAAATATGCTTTCAAAGAAGATGCCTAATCTTTTCGGCGGTTCTGCTGACCTTTCACCATCCAATATGTCTGAAATGAAGGACAGAGAGTTCTTTACAAAGGACAACAGACTTGGATCAAATATGCATTTTGGTATAAGAGAGCTTGCTATGACAGCTATTGCAAATGGTATGTATTACCACGGCGGTGTAAGACCTTATATTGCAAGTTTCTTTGTTTTCAGTGACTATATGAAGCCTGCGTTAAGAGTATCGGCTATTTCAGGCTTACCTGTTATAAGCATTCTTACTCACGACAGCATCGGTGTTGGTGAGGATGGTCCTACACATCAGCCTGTTGAGCAGTTGTGTGCTTACAGAAGCACTCCTAACTTTAATGTATGGCGACCTTGCGATATAAATGAGTCTGCTGCTGCATGGTATAGTGCAGCTACAGAAAAGTCAACGCCTACTGCTCTTGTATTTACAAGACAGACTACAAAGAATATTGGAATTGATGGCAGAGAGGCTTTGAAGGGTGGCTATGTAATAAGAAAGTCATTTAAAGAAACTCCTGATATTATTCTTATTGCAACAGGCTCCGAAGTTGGGCTTGTATATGATGCTTACGATGTATTAAAGGAAAAGGGTATTTCAGCACAGGTAGTAAGTATGCCTTGTGTTGAAGTGTTTGAAAAGCAGTCTGAGGAATATAAAAACTCCGTACTTCCTAAGAATGTAGGAAAGAGAATAGTTGTTGAGGCTTCTTTTGATATGTCATGGTACAGATATATAGGCTTGGAGGGTGAAATTATAGGTATGACTGAATTTGGTCAGTCAGCACCTTATTCAGTATTGTTCAAGCATTACGGATTTACTGTTGACAATGTGGTTGAAAAAGCTGTAAAGCTTTTGGATAAGTAATTTTTTAGCGGGAGCCTTAAACTCCCGCTTTTTGCATAGGTGAATGTATGGATAAATTAAAAAAACAGATGGATTTTCTCATAGAAATTTCCAAAATGAAAAGTATATACCGACAGTCCGTATATTTTGAGGATGGCAGACTTAAAAGAGAAAATGATGCAGAGCACAGCTGGCATATGTGTATGTATGCTATGGTTCTGGAAGAATATGCCCCAAAGGGTACGGATATTTCAAAGTGTATTGAAATGATGCTTATTCATGACCTTGTTGAAATATATGCAGGGGATACTTATTTGTATGATGAAAAGGGATATGAGGATAAGGAAGAAAGAGAACAGGCAGCAGCAGATAAACTTTATGCAATTCTTGGTGAACAGGGAGAAGAGCTAAAAAAACTGTGGTATGAATTTGAGGCTAATGAAACTCTTGAGTCCCAGTTTGCCAATACCCTTGACAGAATGCAGCCTCTTTTACTGAATTATCTTACAAAAGGTGCTAAGTGGAAGGAAAATAAGGTACACGTTTCACAGGTTATTGATAAGGGTAAATGGAAAACAAGAAATGTGGATGAAAGGATAAGAAAATTTGTAATGGATTTGTTGGAGAAGAGCGTTGAAAAGGGCTATCTTCTGCCATAAAGAGGTGTAAAAAATGAGTGAACTTGATAAAATTGTAGATAAGGCGGAAATATTGACAGAGGCATTGCCATATATAAGAGATTTCCATAATAAGAAGGTTGTTATTAAATACGGAAGTCAGGTATTAAAGGATAAAAATGTTGCCGAAAGTGTAATGGAGGATATTGTGCTTTTAAAGCTTATTGGTATGCAGCCTGTTATTGTACATAGCGGAAGCAATGAAATTAACAGGTGGCTTAAGGCTATCGGCAAGGATATTGAATATTATGACAACAGCAGAGTAACCGACAAGGAAACTATTGAAATAGTTGAAATGGTACTTGGAAAAATAAATAAAGACCTGGTACAGATGATTGAAAAGCATGGTGCTAAGGCTGTAGGTATATGCGGTAAGGACAGCGGTACAATAAGAGTAAGCAAAAAGCAGGTTAAGGGTAAGGATATTGGTTATTTTGGTCAGATAGAATGTGTAAATACCGAATTAATTGATGACCTTCTTGAAAGAGATTTTATACCTGTAATTTCATCAATTGGTATAAGCGATGATTTTGAAAGCTACAATTTAAAGGCAGATGATGTTGCAGGTGCTGTTGCAAAAGCTTTAAAGGCCGAAAAGCTTCTTTTCCTTGCAAGAGAGGACGGAATTTATCCCATGGGTGACAGTGAGGTGCCTAAGGCTATGATAACCGTTGATGAGGCTAAGGAAATTATAGAAAATGCAACACTTGATGTTGCTACATTAAATAAGCTGATATGTGCTGTAGATGCCATTACAAACGGTGTTCACAGAGTACATATTGTAGACGGCTCCATTGAGCATAGTGTGCTTTTAGAGTTCTTTACTGTTTTCGGCAGCGGAACAGCAATTGTGGATAATGATAAGGTGTTGTATCCTCACGAAAAGGATTACAGAAAGCAGGTAAATTAATGATAATTGATTATTGTAAAATTGAAGAAAAGTCTATTTCTGACTTCAAAGGCGGAGAAAAAATATTTAATGTAAAAATGTTTACTGATGAAAACAATAAAATTATGATGGGCAGACTTGAACCGGGGGCATCCATTGGTTTACATACTCATTCAGGTAACAGTGAAATTATTCTTATACAAGAGGGAAAGGGTAAGGTACTGTATAATGGCGAATATTTGCCTTTAAAGGCAGGAGATGTTCATTATTGTCCTATTGGACAGGAGCATAGTCTTATTAATGACAGCAATGAGGATTTAAAGTTTTTTGCCGTTGTTGGTGAGCATAGGTAAAAAATATATATAATAATAAAAGACAGACAAAATCAATTTTTTGGGTTGATTTGTCAACTGGTGTGGTTGATAAAAATTATAGCTCCTGCGGTGTAGATTATTTTAATTCTACACCGCTTTATTTACGCAAATTAAGTGATTTATTACACTTCTTCTACCATTCTGAATATAAGGGATCCCTCATACTCATTAGGACCGTAGGATGTAAAGAATACTCTTCCGTTTATCGGAGCGGTTAGTTTTTGCCTTACGGTACCTTCATATGGGTCAAGAATATACCCCAGTAGTTCACCGCTTTTAACGTAGTCATTTACGTGGGCACATTTGCAAAGTACACCTGCCTGTGAATTTCTTACGGAATGAACATTTTTAGATGCAATTAAAGTACTTTCACTTCCCTTAGGAATATCAACATCCTTTAATATGCCCTGTTTAAGGGCAAATCGTATAACTGCAGCTACAGCTTCTTTGCCTGCGTCCTCATTAATCCTTGCCGTAGCCCCTATGTAAAGAGAAAAAGCCTTTGTGTTCCAAATCTGCCAGTTATAATTAAGTGTAGTTGTATCATAAGGCTTTGAGTTTCTTACATATACATAGGGCAGCCCAAAGTCCTTTGCTGTTTCAGTATCCTCATAGCCTGTGTGCATCATTCTGACGTGAGGTATGAATTTGCCTGCCCTGTAATGGCTTGTAAAATGAATACCAAATTCATAGTCCTTAACATATTCAAAAACATAATGGGCTATTCTCTGTGTGGTCTCACCTAAGCTATATCCGGGGAACATTCTGTTAATGTCAGTATTATCCATAGCCCAGAAGCGTTTTTCAACATTGAGTGAAAAGTTGTTTACTGTAGGTATAACTACAATGGATTTGCCTTTTTCAATTTTTCCTTCTTCTTCAAGAGATTTAAGCTTAGCTATAATCCGGGAGCAGTTATACATCTGCTGATGCTCATTACCTCTTGTTGCGCCTACTATGGCAAGACTTTTTTCACAGTCCTTATTGTCTGTATCACCGAAACGAAAGGCTGTTATTCTCATGGTATCCCTGTATGGAGAGGGCAGTTCAAATATAATTTCTTTTTTCATTTTACTTAACACCTCCCAAAATTCTTGCTATTAATGAACCTGAATACACAACGGGATATTCTCTTATTGTAAAAAGAAGTCCGTCACAGGGGGATTTTATTTCGCTTTTGACCGTGCCTGTAAGGGGGTCTACAATATTGCCTACAATATCCCCTTTTTTAAGTATTGAAGAATGCTTTGCACTTTGTACAAATATTCCCGATGCCTCTGCATTAATGAAGTATACTTCATTTTTCTCTGATGTTGTAACAGGATGGTGAATTTTACTTTTAAATATATCATCACCAAGCCACATACCCATTTCCTTCATAATGTTGAATATGCCGTCAGCAATTTGTATGCAGTAGTCCTTTGTAATTCTCATACCTACACCTGCTTCAATAACAATACATGGTGTGTTTCTTATATTTAATGAATAGCAGAGTGTGGACTCAAGCACAGTTGCATTGTCATGTACCCATAAAAAATCCAGGTTAAGTTTTTCTGCAATAGGGAGGAGCTTGTCTCCCATGGTTACATTAATTCTAGCCTGTGGTATTTCGGTTAAAAATATATTTGATGCGTGAATGTCAAGTACAAGGTCAGAGCCTTCAAGACTTTCTATAATATCTCTCGCCACAATATCCACCATTGTGCCATGACTGTCACCGGGGAAAACTCTGTTCATATCCATATCGAAAGAGGGGATACCTCTTTCGATACAGTCTATGCCAAGGGGATTTGTAGCAGGGTATATATCTACAATACCATTAAGATATTGGGGGTTAGCCTGTATTCTTTCGGCTACCATATATGCCACATACTGACCTTCAAGCTCATCACCGTGAGTTCCTGTTACTACGGATAATCTTTTTTGTCCTCTCTTAACTTCATTCTGATAGCGGCAACGCTTTATTTCAAGAGTTTCATCAATAGGCAATTTTGTTGATGAAATTACTTCAACTTTTTTAATCATTTGATTTCACCAACCTTAACCGTTACATTTGTAATCTGATTAACAATGCCTTGATTTGAGACAAAACAGCCCCTTTCAACACTGCATCCCGAACTGTCAAGCCCCTGTGAAAGCTTAATATAGCCATAGTCAACAATATTGTTGTTAGTAGGGTCAATGGCGTACCATGCACCATTATGATAATATTCTACCCATGCGT